>MPNF01000084.1 GCA_002238885.1 Alphaproteobacteria bacterium bin95
AGGATGCCGGGAAAGGCGTAGGTCCGGTCGGGGAAGAGCAGGGTGACGCCCTCCTCGATCTGCATCCAGATGACGAAGCTGGAGACCATCGAGGCCACCGCCATGTCCTTGCGGATCGCCCAGAAGCAGAGCCGTTCGATGTAGGCGCCCACGACAACGGCGCCGATGACGGTCGCAATCGCGATTTCGACAAGGCTTGCATTGAACGCCGAATAGAGCGCGGTGCCGGCGAACACGCCCGCCATGATCGACGGGCCGTAGGAGAGGTTCAGGCGCCGCAGCACCCCGAAGATCAGCGTGAAGCCGAGCGCCAGCAGGGCGTAGGCGGCTCCGGTGGCAATTCCGTCCAGACAGTTCTGGAGGAAATCCGCCATGATGTGCTAGCTGCCGGCCGACCCGAGATAGGCGCGCTGGATGACCTCGTCTTCGGCCATGGTTCCGGGATCGCCGTCGAAGGCCACCCGGCCCTGGTCCAGCAGGAAGAAGTGGTGCGCGACCGTGAGCGCCATATGGGCGTTCTGTTCGACCAGCAGGATCGTGACGCCGTCCTCGTTCAGCTCGCGTATGATGTCGAAGACCTCCGCGACGATCATGGGCGCGAGGCCGAGTGAGGGTTCGTCCATCAGCAGGCAGCGCGGCTTGGTCATCAGCGCGCGCGCGACGGCCAGCATCTGCTGTTCGCCTCCCGAGAGCGTGCCGGCGTTGGCGTTGACCCTGGTCTGCAAGACCGGAAAGCGCTCCAGCATCCGGTCGAGATCGGCCATCGCTTCGCTACGTTCGCGGGCTAGGCGGGTATAGGCCCCGGCAACCAGGTTTTCGCGCACTGTCATGTCCGGGAAGACGAGCCGGTTCTCCGGCACGAGCGCGAGGCCCTGCCTTACGACTGCCGTGGAGGAGGCGCCGGTTATGTTGCGGCCTTCGAATGTTACGGAGCCGCGCCTCGGGCGCAGCAGGCCGGCGATCGTCATCAGCAGGGTCGTCTTACCGGCGCCGTTGGGGCCGAGCACGCAGGTGATCCGCCCTTCCGCGGCCGAGATGTCCACGCCCTTCAGGGCCTCGATCATGCCGTAATTGGTAACGAGCCCCTGGACCTCAAGCATCGGCCGTTCCCAGATAGGCGGTGCGCACCGCCGGGTCCTGGCGGATTTCGGCGGGCTCGCCCTCGGCGATCTTCTGGCCGAAATTGAGGACCGCAATGCGGTCCGTCACACCCATAACGAGTTCCATGACATGCTCGACCAGCAGGATCGTCATGCCGTGCTCGCGGAGCGCCCGGATGCGGGTGGCGAGCTGGCGGATTTCCTCGGCGTTCATGCCCGCAGCCGGTTCGTCCAGCAGGAGCAATTTCGGCCGGGCGGCAAGCGCCCGGGCCATTTCCAGCCGCCTTTGCTCGCCGAAGGCGAGGTTGCGCGCCAGTTCGCCCGACCGGTCCGAAAGGCCGGCGAATTTGAGCAGCTCCTCCGCATAGTCCCGGCCGCGCCGCTCGCCGCCGAGCCAGCGGGTGAGCCAGCCGGTTTCCCGTTCCTTGACCGAGTTCTGCGCTACCCAGAGGTTCTGCCAGACCGTCAGGTCGCCGAAGAGGCGGATGTTCTGGAAAGTCCGCCCGATGCCGGCGGCCACGACCCGGTGGGAGGGCGCATCGGTAAGGTCCCGGCCCTCGAAGACGACCGCGCCGGAGGTGGTCGGGAATACACCGCAGATCAGGTTGACCGTGGTGCTCTTGCCGGACCCGTTGGGGCCGATCAGGCCGAAAATCTCACCTTGCCCTATGGTCAGGCTGAGTTCCTCGACGGCCCGCACGCCCCCGAAATGCTTGGACAGGTTCCTGAGTTCAAGCATCGCGGCCGCCCAACAGCCGTTTTAGCGCGCGTGTCGCGCGGGCGTCGAACAGTCCGTCGGGCCTGACATTCATCGCGAGCACGATCAGCGCGCCGAACAACAGGTTCCGCCAGTCGCCCATGAAACGCAGCACCTCCACCAGGAAGCCCTGGATGAAGATGACCGCGAGGAGCACCCCGATCACCGAGGACAGCCCGCCCAGAATGGGGTAGGCGATGGCGAAGGTAGCGAGCACCACGCCGAAATTGAGATGTTCGATGTGGGTCGTGTAATGGGCGTAGATCGCGCCGCCGAGCCCGGCTATGAACCCCCCGATCCCCATGGCCGAAACCTTGACCGCCGTGAGGTTGATGCCGACCGACTGGGCCGCGAGCTCGTCTTCGCCGACCGCGCGCAACACCGAGCCGACGCGGCTGCGGTCCATCCACCAGAGCGCGACCATCGCGGCGATGACCCAGGCCCAGATAAAGATCGCCACATCGGCCGTGGACCAGCCGTTCTCCGGGAAATACCGGATCTGCTTGAAGCCCTCGCCGCCGAGCGGGCCGACCTGGATATTGCCCTTGGCGATCTGGTAGTCGAAGTTGAACCAGAAAATGCGCACGGCCTCGCCGAAGGCGAGTGTGGCGACCACCAGCATCAGCCCCTTCACGCGCAGCGCCGGAAAGCCGACGACGGTGGCCACGAGGGCCGAGGCGACGGCGGCGAGCAGCATGGCCGGGACGATGTGCAAGCCGGCCAGCACGGTCAGCATGCCGCCGAGATAGGCGCCGATGGCGAAGAAGCCCGCCTGCGCCATCGAAACCTGGCCGGTCAGCAGCACGACATAGGCGGAAAGGCCGAGAAGCGTGTGGACGCCGATCAGCTGCGCCATGCCGTAATAGAAGTCCACGGAGCGTCAGTCCCTTGTCGATATCCGGCCGAACAATCCCTGCGGCCGGAATGTGAGGAACACGAACAGCAGCAGCATGACGTAGATGTCGCGCTCCGTGACGCCGCGGAAATACTGGAAGACGTTTTCGAATCCGCCGACGAGAATGCCGGCGACGATGGCGCCGGGAATGGAACCGAGGCCGCCGATGACGGTGACGACCAACCCCTTGACCGTGAGCGGCAGGGCCAGCAGCGGCGACAATATGCCGACCGAAGCCCCGACCATTGCGCCGGCAAGCCCGCCGAGCGCGCCGGTTATGACGAAGGTCACGGCATTGGTTTGCTGCTGCCCGATTCCGCAAAGTTGCGCCGCCGAGGGCTGCTGGGCAACGGCGCGCGTCGCGATGCCGAGCCGCGTCCTGTAGAGGACATAGAGCAGGATCAGCATGGCGACGACGCTGAGCGCGAAGATCATGAGCAGGTCGCCCCGTATCCAGAACGGGGAGATGTCGATCATCACGTCGTCGAACATCGCCGGGTAGGGTTCCGGCATGCCTGCCGTCGCATGGACGACGACTTCGTCTATGAGGATCAGCATGCCCACCGACGCCATCAGCGTGGCGAGCGGGAGGTGCTCAGGAATGAAGCGGAAACAGCAGATATAGACGATGTAGCCGATGACGCCCGAGGCGGCCGCGGCGCAGAGAAACACCACAAGGGCCGGCGCGGACAGGATCTGGAAAGCGACCAGACTGGCATAGGCCCCGCCGATGGAGGCGGCGGCGTAGGCCAGGTTGATCTTGTGCATCACGCCGAAGATCAGCGTGAAGCCGATCCCGATCAGCGCGTAGATGGACCCGAACATCATCCCGTCCAGCACCGACTGGATCGGGTCGATCACGTCCCACCAGTAGTCCGCCATGGCGACCGCCTTCCGGCGTCAGGAAGCTGCGGGCCGCCGCGAGGGGCGGCCCGCAAACCCGGTGCTCAGGTGTTCGGGTCGTGCAGTACGGCCCAGGTGCCATCAGCGGCATGGACATAGACATAGGGCTTGACGGCCTCGCCCTCGTCGGTCCGTGTGATCTCGCCCAGCAGGCCCTTCGTCGTCTTGAGCGTGGCCAGGCCGTCCCGGATCGCCCGGCGGTCGGCAGCCACGGAGTCCGCGGTCGCCTGGATGCCGGCGGTCTCGATGACGTCCTTGAGGATCATCATGATCTCCCAGGCGGCGGCCGA
This sequence comes from Alphaproteobacteria bacterium bin95, assembly GCA_002238885.1. Lineage (GTDB taxonomy): Bacteria > Pseudomonadota > Alphaproteobacteria > Bin95 > Bin95 > Bin95. The sequence goes on from MPNF01000084.1 coordinate 3,946, forward strand.
GTGCAGGTCGGCGGAACCGCCCAAAGCCGCGGCGGCGTCGGCGGCCGCGACCGCATCCGGGTTCACCGGTGCGAAGGAGGTCGGGATGATGATGCCCTCGGCCTGTTTGGCACAGCCGTTCAGGGTCTCGAGCGACGAGGACGAGGTCAGGCCGACCAGCACCTTGTATTCGACGCGCTGGCGGGCCATTTCCTTCAGCACGCCGCAGGTCGTGAAGGGATGCGCCGAAATGGCGATCACATCCGCGCCGGCGCGCTTCATCGCGCGCACCTGTGTGGTGAAGTTGGTGTCGTTCAGCAGCCACTTCGCCTCGCCCTTGACCTCATAGCCGGCGTCGGCCGAGCGCGTCTTCATCACCTTGTACCAGGTGAAGCGCGAGTGGGCGAAGTCCTCTTCGACGCCGCCATAGACGGACTTGGCATCCGGATGCTCGGAGGCGAGCCACTCGAACAGGGTCTGGTACATCTGGCTCTCGTTCGGGACGTTGCGGAACGCCCATTCCGAAATTTTCGCCAGCCCGCCCTTGATGGCGGTGTCGGTGAAGATCGGGAACTGCAGCCCGCTGTCGCCTTCGTCGCCGGCTTTCGCCTGCAGGATTCCGAACAGCGGCTCGGCGACATTCGAGCAGGTCGGACCCACGCCGACCACGGCGTCGCTCGAGGCGATCCGGCGCACGACCGAAATGCCTTCCTCGGCGTTGCAGCGGTCGTCGTCGAACGAGACTTCCATCGGCGCCATCGAGCCGTCGGCCAGCTTCACGCCGCCCGCGTCGTTGATCGCCTTGGCGGCGGCCCGCATCACGGCATCGGTGTTGATGCCGAACGAGCGCACGACGCCGGACATCGCGCCGAAACCGGCGATCTTGACCGTCCGGTCGGCGGCGTCGGCGGTAGTCCCGACCGACATCGCAACGCCGACAGCTGCGGCAATCGTCAACAGTCTCTTCATGATCTTACCTCCCGTTGAAACTCCGGTTGCGCGGATGCCGCCAAGCGACGCCGCGCTCCGGGGGCGCGTGCCTGCCGCATTCTAGGTTGCGACAATTTGGCGGTCAATCTGCCATGCTCGCCGAACGGACGCGACATAAGGGCTAATGCGTGCAGCGGGCGTGGCGCTCGATATGATAGTCCTCCCGGGCGAGTGCGAGAGCGAAGCTCCTGACCGGTCCCTCCAGTCGCTCCGCGGTGGCGCGTGCGCCTGCGTTGGCGGCCGCGAGGCGCTCGGCTGCCGCTTCCGCATCGCGAGCCAGCTTCGCCTCGTCCACCGTTACCATGCGCCGGCCTTCGAGCACCATGCGTCCGCCGATCATCACCGATTCGACGCCCGTGCCGTCCTCGCCGTGCACGACCTGGTTCACGGGGTCGTTGAGCGGGACATAGTTGATCTGCCCGAGCTCAAGAAAGACGATATCCGCCTTGCGGCCTGGCTCGATGGCGCCGATCTCGTCCCCGAAACCGAGCACGCTGGCGCTGCCCTTGGTAGCGAGGGTGAGGATCTCGTCCGTGGAGAGCCACCGCTCCGGGTCCAGTTCCTGCACACGGGAGACCATCGAGGCGACCCGCATCGCCTCGAACATGTTGAGATTGTCGGAGCAGGTGCAGGCATCGGTGCCGATTCCGACCCTCACACCGGCGTCGAGCAGCGCCCGGGCCGCCGCGAGGCCGCTGCCGAGGCGTGCATTGGAGCCCGGATTGTGGGCGACGGCGCCGCCGGCATCCCCGATCCGTTGCATGTCGTCCCGGTCCAGCCACACCGCATGCGCGGCCGTGAAGCCGGGGCCGAGCACGCCGAGCCGGTCGAGATACGCCGTCTGGGTCATGCCGTAGAGGCGCATCCCGGCATGGGCCTGCACCTTCGACTCGCCAAGATGCGTGTGGAAGCCTGCCCCGTGCTCCGCCGCCGCCTCGTTCGCGGCCCTGAGGAACGCCTCGCTGCAGTGGTGGGGGATCGTCGGGGCGAGCGCGAGCCGGACCCGGTCGCGGGAGAAGGGCCACGACCTGAGCGCGCCCTCCCAGGCTGCGAGGCTCGTCGCAAACGGCTCGACCGCCACCGCCTCGGCGTTGCGCCTCAGCGCGTCGGGCAGGGCATCCAGCAGACCGGGTATCGCCTGGTAGAAGGTGCGGTCGGCCATCATCGGGGCGACCACGGCGCGCATCCCGACATCCCCGTAGGCGCGGCCGATGGCCTCCAGCCCGTCGGTCGTGGGCACGGGGAACTCGAAATTGAGGTCGTAGGCGGCGGTGCAGCCCTTGCGCACCATCTCTACCGCGCCGATGAGCGTCGAGAGGTACTTGTCCTCCAGCGTGCGGTTGCCCGTGATCCATGGTGCCGCGTTCAGCAGCAGTTCGAGGTTCCAGCGGTCGCCGAAGCTCTTGGCGAGGTTGTTGTGGCCGTGCGTGTGGGAGTTCACGAGGCCGGGCATAAGCAGCCGGCCGGTCGCATCGCGGAGAGCGGCGCCCGCGGGGGCCGCCATGCCGGGCGGCCCGACCGTGTGTACCGTGTCGCCCTCGATGAGGATGTCGGCAGGCTCCGCCGAGTGGCGTTCGATATCGAGCAGCCGCCCGCCGCGAATGATCGTGTGCATGGGTTCCGTCCTCCTCGCTGCGGGGTTCGCGCCGCCTAGACGATGACCGTTTCTTCGCTCTCGGCCGACCAGGGAAAGAATATCCGCTCGACAATCACAACGAGCTGGAACAGCACCACGCCCAGCACCGAGAGCAGGATCAGCGCCCCGAACGCGACCGGTGTCCGGAAGAACGCGGTGGCCGAAACGATGAGGTAGCCGAGCCCCTGGTCGGCGTTGACGAACTCGCCCACCACGGCGCCTACGACCGAGAGCGCGATTGCGACCTTGAGCCCGCTGAACACGAACGGGACTGCATAGGGAAGCCGGATCCGCATCAACTCCTGCATCTTGGACGCCTTGAAGGATCGCCCGAGTTCGACAAGGTCGGCCGGCACGGAAAGAAGCCCGACCGCGACCGCAATGACGAGCGGGAAGAAGGCCACCAGGAACGTCACGATAACCCGGGGCAGCTCCGTCGCGCCGAGCATCACCACCAGGATAGGGGCGAGCGCCACCTTCGGGATCGACTGGGTGAAGACGAGAAGCGGGTAGATGGTGGCCGAGGCGTAGCGCGAGGAGGTCAGCAGGACCGCCAGCGGCAGGCTGACGACGATGGACGCGATGAACCCGTACATCACGGTGCGCAGGGTGGCGAGGGTGTGGCCGCCAAGCGTGTCCGCGACCGCAAGGCTCTCGGTCCAGATGAGGCTCGGGGCCGGCAGCAGGTAAACGGGAAGCGAGAATGCATGCACCGACGCTTCCCAGACCGCGACGAGGACGATGAGCACCGCCGCCGGGAGGACGATCTCGCTGCTCGTATTCCAGATGCGCCTAAGCCGCCGCCGGGCCGGAGACGTCGGTTTCGTCAGCCCCAAAGATACGGCGTCGAATTCGTCTGGTGCATTCCTGGAATTCACGGCTTCCCTCCATATCAAGGGTGCGGGGCCGTTCGATCGGCACATCGACAACCTCCGCGATACGCCCCGGCCGCGGCGACATCACGATGACCCGGTCGGAGAGCAGGACCGCCTCCGTGATCGAGTGCGTCACGAACACGATGGTCTTCGGGTTCTCGGTCCAGATCCGGAGCAGCTCCATGCTCATCACCTCGCGGGTGAGCGCGTCCAGCGCCCCGAACGGCTCGTCCATGAGCAGGATGCCGGGATCGTGAATCAGCGCCCGGCAGATGGCGGCGCGCTGCTGCATGCCGCCGGAGAGCTCGCGGGGATAGCGGCTCTCGAACCCCTTGAGGCCCACCAGTTCGAGGAGCGCATGTGCCCGCGCCCGCGCATCGGACGCCCTCTCACGCATCAGCCGGAGCGGAAAGAGGACATTGTCGGTGATGTCGGCCCAGGGCAGCAGGGTAGGGCTCTGGAAGACGATGCCGATATCCCGGCGCGGCTCGGTGACCGCCGTGCCGTCGATTTCGAGCCCCCCCCTTGTAGCGCCGACGAGCCCCGCCAGGAGGCGCAGCATCGTGGACTTGCCGCAGCCGGACGGCCCGACGAGCGACACGAACTCGTTGCGCCCCACCTCCAGCGACACGTCGTGAAGCGCGACAACGCTCCCGCCGTCCCGGGAGTGAAAGACTTTCGAAAGTCCCTCAACCCGGATCACGGCGGGGTGCCTCTGGTGGCATCGGGCGGCAAGCCGCGCTACGGCACGTAGCGATGGTCCACGGCCTGGCTGTAGTCCCAGCCGGCGTCGAGGTCCTGGGCGTCCGCCACCACGTCATAGGTGAACGCCATCCGCTCCGGATCGTGGCGTCCGAGGCCCGTGGCTGCGGAATGGTCGTTGAAGACGAAGGTGAGCGTGGCGTTGAGGCTGCCCATGCAATCGTCCATCGCCACCTCCGGCACGCGCTCGACATGCAGCTGGCACGCTTCCTCCCGGTTGTCGCGGGCCCACTCCATCGCGTTCTTGTTGGCGGTGAGGAACCGGCCCACAAGGTCGGGGTTTTCTTCGATCAGGTCTTCGCGGGCGATGAGCCCGGTGGCGTAGATCGCGAACCCCGCCTTGACGAAGGGCAGCACCATGATCTCCTCGCCGGCCTGCTTCGCCGCCTTGTTCTGGTAGTAGTGGTGCATTGCGAAGAACGGGGCCGCGTCGATCTTCTTCGAGATCAGCAGCGCGGCCATCGCCGACGCATCGGAGTTGGACCAGACGATCTTCGACGGATCGGTCCCGGCCCGCTCCGCCACCTTGGGGAAATAGACGCGGTGGCTGTTGCCGGGGGTAATGCCGATCTTCTTGCCCTCGAGCCCCTGGAAGGTCTTGATCCCCGAACTCTTCAGCACGAAGAGCGAGTGGGGGGAGTGGGTATAGGTCTGCATGATCTGCTTGACCGGCACCCCGACCCGCGCGCGGGCCGTGATGAGCGCGCCCAGGTCGGCGATGCCGAAGTCGGCGGCGCCGCCGGCGATCTTGGTGACGGTGTCGCCCGACCCGTATCCGCGCGTGATGGTGATGTCGATGCCCTGGTCCTTCCAGAAGCCCTTGGTCCAGCCGCCGAAATACATGGCGTGCTCGCCGGAAGGGATCCAGTCGGTCTGGAGATGGACCTCGTCGGCCGCGGACAGCGGCCCGGCGGCAAGCAGCATCCCTGCTCCCACGACTGCGCCCGTGAGCGCGTGGCGACGATGCGGTGAACGAAGAGATTTCATCCGATTCCTCCCGATGCTGCTGGATGACAGTCTTCCGGCCGGCAGGGTGTTCCGTGGCGACGGCAGGATCGGTTGTCCTGCTCCCATAAACCGGTCATCGGCCCTATCCGGTCGATTCCGGCGTCCAAATCAAGGTGGCAGCGGATGCTGCCTCCCTCGATGCGTGTCGCCACGCTCCCTTCCTCCCGGGCAAGCCCCATTTGGGCAATGCGAAAGCCTATCCCGTTAATTTCGTTTCGGCCAACGGGAATCTTCCGCTACCCGGCGAAGCGCAAAATCGAGATATGATCCGGCCATCCTCGAGACTTGTGCGGACTGGAGCCAGGCGATGATCCCCAACACGATCCCCCTGATCGGATATGCCGACCGGTGGTCGGTCCGCCCCGGCGAGACGATAGA
>MPNF01000085.1 GCA_002238885.1 Alphaproteobacteria bacterium bin95
CTTGTCCGCACCCGACTTCGCCACCGTTCCGGCCACGGCCGCAGGGGATTCCTCGGACTTGCCGTCGCCGGGCGCGTCCTTGTCCGCACCGGGCGTCGCCGCCGTTCCGGCCACGGCCGCGGGAGCTTCGCCGGACTTGCCGTCCCCGGGCGCGTCCTTGTCCGCACCCGGCGTCGCCACCGTTCCGGCCACGGCCGCGAGGGCTTCGCCGGACTTGCCGTCGCGGGACGCGAGCTTGTCCGCACCCGGCGTCGCCGCCGTTCCGGCCACGGCTGCGGGAGCTTCGCCGGACTTGCCGTCCCCGGGCGCGTCCTTGTCCGCACCGGGCGTCGCCGCCGTTCCGGCCACGGCCGCGGGGGCTTCGCCGGCCTTGCCGTCGCCGGGCGCGAGCTTGTTCACGCTCGGCTTCGCCGCCATTCCAGCCACGGCCGCGGGGGTTTCGTCGGACTTGCTCTCCGGCAACGCCTCCCCATCCGGCGCGGCAGTCGCCTGCTGCTGCCCGGACGGGGCCTCGGAGCCGCCCGCCGAGGCCTGCGCGTCCGTCGGCGGTTTGCCGGCTTCGTCCTCGAGCGCAGCGGCCCTGTCCGGTTGCGCGGGCTGTGCGGCGCGCGTTGCAGGCGTCCCGGTCGCGACTGTCGGCTTGTCGGCTCCGCTGCTTTGTGTCGCATCTTCGTCCGCTGTCTCCGCCCGTTGCGCCTCCGGGGCCGCAGTAACGGTCCCGGCCGGTTGCGCCGGCGCTTTCGGCGCCTCCGCCACGACGATCGGCTTTTCGGATGGAGACGGAGCGTCGGGCGGCGGCTCGCGGCCGATGCCGGCCGGCTCCTCGGCGCCGGGAGGAAGCCCGGGCCGCTGGAGAACCTCGCTCGCGCCGAAGTCCTTTGTAGGAACGGCGACCACCAGCGGCTTCTCGCCCGTGTTCCCCTCCGGGATCGACACAATGATCGTCTTGTCGCCGACTTCCGTCTTGCCGTCCTTGCCCGTCGCTTCGATCGTCACCGCATGGTCGCCTGCGGGCAGCGGCTTTTCCGGGAGCGCGACCCATTTGCCGCGGTCGTCGGCCTTGACCACGGCAAGGGTCCGGTCCTGGGTGGCGATGGTCACCGACGCGCCGGGTTCGGCCTTGCCGGCAATCACGGTGTCGCCGTCCTTGTCGATGCGCACGACGTCGAGTTGCGGCGTTGCCGGCAGCCCGGCGGTCGCCGCTTCGGGCTCGCGGTCGGACGCCTTCGGCGCCTCGGTCGCGGCCGGAGCCTCCGCGGCGGGCTCCGTCGCCGTCTCGGCAGGCACCGCCTCCGTCTGCGCGGGCGGCGGCCCAGCCTCTTCGAACAGGTCGGGGTAGGCGCCCCGCCACAAGGCATAGAGGACCAGTGCCAGGCCGACGATGGCTATGGGAATAATACGGGCCACGAACGCCGCCGTTTCGTTACGATGGCAACATAGACCGCGCTACCCGTCGATGAAAGGTTCGACATGACGAAGATCGAGAGTGTTTGCGTGTTCTGCGGTTCCAGGGTCGGGAACCGGCCGGAGCGCCGCGCGCTCGCGGAAGAGACCGGCAGGCGCATCGCCGAAGCCGGGCTGCGCACCGTCTATGGCGGCGGACATGTGGGGCTCATGGGCGTCCTCGCCGATGCCGCACTCGCGGCCGGCGGCGAGGTGGTGGGCATCATTCCCGAGTTCCTGCATGAGCGGGAGGTGATGCATACCGGCCTTACGGAACTGCTGGTGACCCGGTCCATGCATGAGCGCAAGGCCGAGATGCACAGCCGGTCGGACGCCTTCCTCGTCCTGCCCGGCGGGATAGGCACGCTCGACGAAGTCGCCGAAGCGCTGTCCTGGATCAGCCTGGACCTGCACCGTAAGCCCGTAATCCTGGTAGACCGCGCCTTCTGGTCGCCGCTGTCCCGCCTGCTTTCCGAGATGGAACGCGCGGGCTTCACCTCGCCCGACCTGCTCGAAAGCACCGCCTTCGCCGAAGACGCGGACGAGGCGCTTCGGCTGCTGACGGCAGCGGAAGAGCACGCCTGAGGGCAGGCCGGTTGCGCGGCGGCGCGGGGGCTGCCACATTCCGCCCGCGCCGGAAAAGCAGGGGGAAAGGGGCCATGGAACGGGCCGAGCAGATCAGGGTCGGACACAGGCTGCTCGCGCATCTCGACGCGAAATCCACCGACCGGACGGGTGCGGTATTCCGCCTCGGCGTGGAGGACTATACCTGCCGCGAGCAACTCGCCTCGGAGGAACGGTCGTTCTTCCGCCGCATGCCGCTCGCCATCGGCCTGTCCTGCCTGCTGCCGGAGCCGGGCGACTTCCTCGCCCACGACCATTCCGGCGACCCGCTGCTGTTCATCCGCCAGCGGGACGGCAGCCTGCGCGCCTTCCTGAATGTCTGCCGCCACCGGGGCGCCAAGCTCGCCCAGGGCTGCGGCCACGCGTCCGCCTTCTCCTGCCCCTACCATGCCTGGACCTACGGGCTCGACGGCAAGCTGCTGTCGCGCCCGGACGAGCAGTCCTTCGCGGAAATCGAGAAGGCGGCCAGCGGGCTTACCGAAATTCCCTGCATCGAGCGCGACGGCGTTATCTGGGCATCGGCCACGCCGGACGGCGACCTTGACCTCGACGCGCATCTCGGGCCGGTCGCGGGCGACCTCGCCGCCTACGGCCTTGCCGGCTACCACCACTACGAGACGCGCGAGCGGAGCCGGGCGTTCAACTGGAAGCTGCTGGTAGATACCTTCCTCGAGACCTACCACCTCTCGACACTGCACACCGAGACGATCCACCCGATCATCCACACCAACCTCTGCGCGTTCGACCCGATGGGCCGGCATCTGCGCATGACCGGCGCCCGGCGGTCCATCAAGGAGATGCGCGGTCAGCCGGAAACGGACTGGGACCTGATCCGCCACACGGTGATCGTCTATGTGCTCTTCCCGAACACGGTGTTCCTCGTGCAGGGCGACCATATCGAGACCTGGCATGTCTTCCCGGAGCCGGGCGATCCGGACCGCTGCACCATGCGGATCTCGCTCTACACGCCCGAGCCGGCGCTGACCGACAGCGCACGGCGCCACTGGGACAATAATTTCGACCTGCTGATGCGCACGGTCGAGCTGGAGGACTTCCCCGTGGGCGAGGACATGCAGCGCGGCTTTCACTCACTGGCGCAGAGCCACATCACCTTCGGGCGCAACGAACCCGCGCTCGCGCATTTCCATGCCCAGGTGAGGGATGCGCTCGGCCTGGAGGCCGCCTGAAAGCATGACCGGCGGCCAAGCGGAATACGGCCATGACGAGCGCATGTTCGACTGGCCGACGGTCTATCGCGCGGACCTGTTCCAGGGCGAAACGGCGCTGGTCACCGGAGGCGGCAGCGGACTTGGCAAGGCGACGGCGATCCTGTTCGCGCGGCTCGGCGCTACGGTGGTCGTCATCGGGCGCAACAGGGCCAAGCTGGACGCGCTGGAAGCGCAGTTCCGGGAGAACGGCCTCACCCTCGATGCCGCGGTCTGCGACATCCGCGACCCGGATGCCGTAGGCGCGCTGCTCGGGCGCGTGTTCGAGCAACACGGCCGGTTGGACCACCTCGTCAACAATGCCGGCGGCCAGTTTGCGCAGGACGCCATCGACTTCTCGGTCAAGGGCTGGCGGGCCGTCATCGACACCAATCTGAACGGCACATGGTGGATGATGCAGACGGCCGCGCAGCTCTGGCGGGAGCGGGAGGAGAGCGGCTCCATCGTGAATGTGGTGGCCGATATCTGGCGCGGCATACCGGGCGTGGCGCACACGGCGGCCGCGCGCGCGGGCGTGGTCTATCTCTCCAAGACGGTCGCCGTCGAGTGGGCGCCGCTCGGCATCCGCATCAACTGCGTCGCGCCCGGCTGCTGCGAGACGACCGCCTTCGGCCGCTACCCGGGGTCGGGGGCCGCGACCTTCGCGCAGTCCAACCCGATGCTGCGCGCCGGCGACGAGTGGGACGTGGCCGAGGCTATCGCCTATCTCTCCGCGCCGTCGGGCAAGTTTGTCACCGGCGAGGTGGTGACGGTGGACGGCGGCCAGCAGCTCTGGGGCGACCCGTGGGCGTTCGGGCGGCCGTCCCGGTTCGAGCTCGACTATTCGGATGCCAAGCGGGAGGACGGGCTGTGACCGCGCCGATGGAAGGCATAAGGGTCCTCGACCTCACCTCGGTGTTGTTCGGCCCCTATTGCACCATGCTGCTGGGCGACATGGGCGCCGATGTCGTGAAGATCGAGGCGCCTGCCGGCGACACGACGCGCAAGACGGGCCCCGGCCACAATCCCGGCATGGCCGCGTTCTTCCTGCTCTGCAACCGCAACAAGCGCAGCATCTGCCTCGATCTCAAGCACGAAGAGGCGCGCGAGGCCCTCTGGCGGCTTGTGGACACGGCCGACGTCTTCATCCACTCGATCCGCCCGCAGGCCATATCCCGGCTGGGCTTCGGCCCCGACGCGGTGCGGGCCCGCAATCCGCGCATCGTCTATGTCGGTCTGCACGGCTTCTCCGAAACCGGGCCCTATGCCGGGCGTCCGGCCTATGACGACATCATCCAGGGAGGCTCCGGGCTGGCGGCGCTGATGGAGCCGCTCGCGGGCGAGCCGCGCTTCACGCCGATGGTGGCCGCCGACAAGACCTGCGGGCTTATGGCGACCTCGGCCGTGACGGCCGCGCTGCTGCACCGGGAACGCACCGGCGAGGGCCAGTTCGTCGAGGTGCCGATGTTCGAGGCCATGGCCCATTTCAACACCATGGAACATCTCTACGGCCATGTGTTCGACCCGCCGCTGGCCCCGATGGGTTATCCGCGCGTGCTCGCCCGCTGGCGCAAGCCCTATCCGACCGCGGACGGGCACCTGAACGTGCTCGCCTACAATGACGGCCAGTGGCGGCGCTTCGTCGAGGCGGCAGGCCGGCCGGAACTCGCGGACGACCCGCTCTATGCCGACATGGGCGCGCGCACGGAGAATGTCGAAAGTCTCTACGTCGTCGTCGGCGAAATCCTCTCCACGCGGACGACGGAAGAATGGGTGGAAGTGCTGGAGCGGCTGGAGATCCCCTATATGCGCATGAACGCGCTGGAGGACCTGGTCGAGGACCCGCACCTGAAGGCGGTGGGCTTCTTCCGCCATATGGAGCACCCCAGCGAAGGCCCCATCGTCCAGCCGGATTTCCCGGTGCGGTTCGAGAAGAGCGGCCATGTCTATACGCATCACCCGCCGCGCCTCGGCCAGCACACCGCCGAACTGCTGGGCGAAGCCGGCTACGCGAAGGACGAGATCGACGCGCTGGTCGCCTCGGGCGCAGCCGTCGGATAGCGAAACCGAAAGGACATTCGAATCCATGCGCACTGTCGGCCTCGGCCTGCATTGGGACGAACTCGAAACCGGCGAGCGGTTCCGCACCATCAACCGCACCGTGACCGAAGCGGACCTGGTGAACTTCATCAATGCCTGCGGCATGGTGGAGATGATCTTCACCGACACCACCTATGCCGGCCAGGGCGCGATTGCGGGCGCACGGCCGGTGCCGGGCGCGCTCTGCTACGCCTTCGCCGAGGGGCTGCTGGTGCAGTCCACCATGCAGCATACCGGGCTTGCCATGCTGGAGACCGAGCTCAAGGTGCTGGGTCCCACCAATGTCGGCGACACCATCCATGTCGAGGTCGAGGTGCTGAATGTGCGCGCCACCAGCAAGGGCAATCGCGGCATCGTGACGACGAAGAACGATGTGGTGAACCAGCGCGGCGAGACGGTGGTGACCTACAAGGCGGTGCGCATGATGAAGGGGCGTGAGAATTGAGCCGCGAACCTGTCGAGGCCCGGCTCGCCGCGACCTTGATGCTGGGCCGCGACGGGCCGGACGGCGTCGAGGTCTTCATGGTGGTGCGCCACCACCGCATCGACTTCGCCACCGGCGCGCTGGTGTTCCCCGGCGGCAAGGTTGAGGACGCGGACCGCGACCCCCGCCTGCGCGCCCGCTGCCGGGGCGGCGAGGAACTCTCCGACGCCGCGCTGGCGATCCGCACGGCCTGCGTGCGCGAGGCGTTCGAGGAAGCGGGCGTGCTGCTCGCCCGGGAGCGGGGCAGCGACGACTATGTGGGGCCGGACAGGCTCGCGGAACTCGGCGCGCGCTGGCGCCTCGCGCTGGAGCAGGACCATGCCGCCATGGCCGAGATGGCGGAAGCCGAGGACCTGGAATTCGCAACCGACGCGCTCACCCGCTTCGCCCACTGGGTGACGCCCGAACACATGCCCAAGCGCTTCGACACCCATTTCTATCTGGCCGGAGCGCCGCCCGCACAGGTTGCGGCGCATGACGGGCGCGAATCCGTGGACTCCGTCTGGATCAGCTGGGACGCGCTGCTGAAAGGACAGGCGGAGGGGCGTTACACGGTGCTCTTCCCGACGCGGCTCAACATGGAAAAGCTCGCCCGCTCCGGGACCGTGGCCGAGGCGCGCATTGCGGCGGAGGCCGCGGCGGTGGTGCCGGTGCTGCCCGAGGTCGAGTTCATCGACGGCGGGCGGATCATGCGCATTCCCGAGGAAGCCGGCTACGGCCGCTCCGAGTTCCGCATCGAGGGCGACCCCGGCGGCAATGCACGGATAGCCTGACGGAGCCTCGCCGCCGGTGGACAGCCGCCGGGCCTGCCGATACAAACCGGCCTTCCTGCATCCGCCCCGGAGGACTGCGACGCATGGCGAGCGCGAGCGAAATCCGCACGGCCTTCCTCGATTATTTCGCCCGGCACGGACATGAAGTCGTCTCGTCGGGGCCCTTGGTGCCGCGCAACGACCCGACGCTCATGTTCACCAATGCGGGCATGGTGCAGTTCAAGAACGTGTTCACCGGCGCAGAACGCCGTGCCTACAACCGCGCCGTCACCTCGCAGAAATGCGTGCGCGCCGGCGGCAAGCACAACGACCTGGAGAATGTCGGCTACACCGCCCGGCACCACACCTTCTTCGAGATGCTGGGCAATTTCTCCTTCGGCGATTACTTCAAGGACCTCGCCATCGAGCTCGCCTGGAACCTGATCACCCGCGAATACGGCCTGCCCGAGGACCGGCTTCTGGTGACGGTCTATGCCGAGGACGACGAGGCGGCGGCGCTCTGGCGGAAGATCGCGGGCTTGCCCGAAAGCCGCATCCTGCGCATCCCGACCTCCGACAATTTCTGGGCGATGGGCGATACCGGCCCCTGCGGCCCCTGCTCGGAGATCTTCTACGACCACGGCGACCACATCCCCGGCGGCCCGCCCGGCAGTCCGGACGAGGACGGCGACCGGTTCATCGAGATCTGGAACCTGGTCTTCATGCAGTTCGAGCAGGTGACGCCGGAGGAGCGCATCTCGCTGCCGCGCCCCTCCATCGACACCGGCATGGGGCTGGAGCGGCTGGCCGCGGTGCTGCAGGGCAAGCACGACAATTACGAGATCGACCTGATGCAGGCGCTGATCCATGCCTCGGCCGAGGCCTCGGGCGTCGATGCGGACGGGCCCCACGCTGTCTCGCACCGGGTGATCGCAGACCATCTGCGCGCCTCGGGATTCCTCATTGCCGACGGCGTTCTGCCCGCCAATGAGGGCCGGGGCTATGTGCTGCGCCGGATCATGCGCCGCGCCATGCGCCATGCCCATATCATCGGCTGCCGCGAGCCGCTGCTGCACCGGATCGCCCCGGTGCTGGTGCGCGAGATGGGCGGGGCCTTCCCGGAACTCGGACAGGCGTCGGCCCTGATTACAGAGACATTGCGGCTGGAAGAGGAGCGCTTCAAGCAGACGCTCGGGCGCGGCCTCCGGCTGCTCGACGAGGCGGAGGCCGGGCTCGGCGCGGAAGAGGCGTTGCCGGGCGCGGTCGCCTTCCGGCTCTATGACACATACGGCTTCCCGCTCGACCTCACGCGCGACGTATTGCGAGGCCGCGGGCGGAGTGTGGACGAAGCGGGTTTCGAGGCGGAGATGGACCGCGCGCGCGCCGAGGCCCGGAAGGCCTGGGCCGGCTCCGGCGAGGCGGCGGACGAAGCGCTCTGGTTCGACCTTCGCGAGCGGCTCGGCGCGACCGAGTTCCTCGGCTACGAGACGCTGGCGGCGGAAGCCGAAGTGCTGGCGCTGGTCGCGGGCGGCGAGGAGGTAATGCGGTTCGACGAGGCCGGCGGCGAGGTTCAGGTGATCGTCAACCAGACGCCCTTCTACGGCGAGTCCGGCGGCCAGGTCGGGGACAGCGGCCGCATGGCCGTCCCGGGCGGCGCCGTCCTCGCCGTCACGGACACGCAGAAGAAGCTGGGCGACCTGCATGTCCATACCGCTCGGCTCGAGGAAGGCTCACTGGCGGTGGGCGACGCAGTCGAGCTCCGTGTGGACGGCGCCCGGCGCGCCGCAATCCGGCGCAACCACTCGGCGACGCACCTCCTGCACCGCGCGCTGCGGGATACGCTCGGCGCGCATGTGGCGCAGAAGGGCTCGCTGGTGGCGCCCGACCGGCTGCGCTTCGACATCTCGCACCAGAAGCCGATGGCGGCGGACGAACTCGCAGCAGTCGGCGCGGCGGTCAATGACCGCATCCGGCTGAATGCGCCCGTCGCCACCCGGCTGATGGCGACCGACAATGCCATCGAGGCCGGCGCGCTCGCGCTCTTCGGCGAGAAATACGGCGACGAGGTGCGCGTGGTGACGATGGGCGGCGACGACGGGGACGGCGACCGAGCCTGGTCGGTCGAGCTCTGCGGCGGCACGCATGTGGCGCAGACGGGCGATATCGGCCAGTTCGTCATCGTCGAGGAGACCGCGCTTGCAGCCGGAGTACGGCGCATCGAGGCGCTGACCGGCGAGGGCGCTGAGGCGCATGTGTCCGGGCGGCTGGAGCTGCTGGACGCCGCGGCCGCGGAACTCCGCACCGCGCCGCAGCAGGTGCCCGCGCGCGTGGCGCAGCTGCTGGAGGAGCGCCGGCGCATGGAGCGCGAGATCGCGGAGCTGCGCCGCAAGGCGGCGACCGGCGGCGCGGGCCCGGCCTTCGAGGAAATCGGCGGCAGGCGCCTCAGCCGACAGCTGCTGGAGGACGTGCCGGCGCGCGAGCTGAAGGCCATCGCCGACGACCTGAAGCAGCAGATCGGCAGCGGCGTCGTCGCGCTGGCGGCCGTGAACGACGGCAAGGCGTCCCTGGTGGTGGGCGTGACCGACGACCTCGCATCCTCGCTCAGCGCGGTGGACCTGGTGCGCCTCGGCGCGGCCGCGCTCGGCGGCAAGGGCGGCGGCGGGCGCCCCGACATGGCGCAAGCCGGAGGCCCCGACGGCGCCCGCGCCTCGGAGGCACTTGCGGCTATCGCGGAGGCATTGGGGGGTTGAGGGTTCCCGGCTACTCCGCCGCTTCCTGCCGTCTGCGGGCTTCGAAGGCTTCGAGATTGTCGTCGGGGCGGTCCATCGAGAAGACGCTTTCGACCAGCGCA
>MPNF01000086.1 GCA_002238885.1 Alphaproteobacteria bacterium bin95
CGTGGAAGACTTCGTCCAGACCGATGCGGCCGCCAATCCGGGCAGTTCCGGCGGTGCGCTGGTGGACCGGCGGGGCCGCCTCGTGGGCATGATGTCGGCGATCTTCGCCTCCGGGGCCGATACCGATATCGGCGTCAACTTCGCGGTTTCGACGGAACTGCTCATGCGCGTCGTCGAGGCGCTGATTGCCGACGGCAAGGTCGAATATCCCTCGCCCGGCTGGCGGCTGGAGGCCGCTGGACGCGACCGGCTGGCGAAAGTGGCCGCGCCGGCGGTCGGCGCGGTCAGCGAAGGCGGTCCGGCAGACATGGCAGATATCCGGCCCGGCGATACGATTGTGAAAATCGGCGCGCGGCGGGTGCGCACGCCTCGCGACGCCATCGCCGCATTCGCCGTCATTCGCGATCCCGGCGCGCCGCTCGACATTACGCTGCTGCGCGGCGCCGAGGAGCGCGTCGCCACACTCTCCCTTGACCCGGCGCCACAGGCGGCGGACGCGCCGGACAAGCCGGAGGCGCTGGCGGATTGCCCCCATCCGGCGCCGGTCTGCCGCGTCCGGCAGGCGGTTTTCCCGGTTTCCGGCTTCGATCCGGCCGCAAGTGCAACCCGCATAGGGCCCGCGCTGCTCGTCACCAACCGCCATGTCGTGGCGGACCGGCCCGACGCGGTAGTCCACACGCCCGGCGGGCCGAGGGAGGCGAGAGTGGTCCCCTCGGCCTATGCCGGCGACCTAGCGCTGCTTGAGGTCCGCGGCCTGCCTGCGGAGGGGTTCATTCCGGACCTCGAAGGCGAGGGGCCGGGGATTGGCGAATTCTACGCCGTCGGCATCGATATAGCCCGGAAGGCGGTGCGTGTTTTCGCGCCCGGCGGGTTGATTGCGGGGCCCGCGGCGGGCGCGGAGCTCGGGCGCCTCCATATCCGCGCGCGAATGCAGCCCGGCGTCAGCGGCGGCGCGCTGGTGGACGAAGGCGGCGAATTGGTAGGGATTGCCGTAGGCGGCGGCGACGGACGGTTCGAGGCTATGCCGCTGGCGGGGGTTCGCGCGCTCCTGGCCCTGCGCACGGACCCCAAGGCCGCGGAGGTCACGCGCCGGCTGGGAACGGCCTTCGCGGCCTGTGCGGCCGGCATAGACACATTCCAGGGCCGTGCGGCGGCCGAGTCCGAACGCGATGGGTTGGTCGAAAGCTGTGCCGCGGCGCGAAACCACGGCCAATTGCTCGAAGCCGGGCGCCTGCTGGCGCGGGCCGGGGATTTTGGCGGCGCCATAGCCCTGCACGACCAGGCCGTCGGACAGGTTCCCAACTCGATCAATGCGCGGATATCGCTGCTGGTGTCGCTTCAGCTTGGCGGCCGCTTCGAGGAGATGACGGGCCATGCGCGCCGGCTGATGGACATGGCACCGGAGGACCCCCAGGCCTTGCGGTTCGCCGTACAGTCGGGCGTCTGGGGCAATGATCCGGAACTGGCCGACGAAGCTTATCGCGCGCTCTTGAAGGCCGATCCCCGACAGGCAGAGGCAGCCCGACGCTTCATCGACGCCGCACCGCCCGCGCCGCCGCGCAGATAGCCGGTGCGGGTCACTCCGAAAGCGGGTCCGGAATCCAGCCGGCGGCGAGGACGCCGTGGCGCTCGTAGGGAGACGGCGTCGCCCGGGCCAGGATGCGCGCCTTCAGCTCAAGCGCGCTCAACCCCGGTTCCCGCGCCAGCAGCCGCGCGGCAAGGGCGGCAAGGCGCGGAACCGCGTAGCTGGAGCCGGAAGCGGTCCCGGACGCGCCGCGAAAATCGACGATCTCCAGGTTCTCCGCCGGCAGCATGACATCCACGCTCTCCGCGCCCCAGTTCGACCCCGGAGCGAGGCGCCCGAAGCCGTCGGCCGAGGTCACGACGACGATGTTCTCGAGCGCAAGGGCGGCCGGAAATACGGGGTCGCCGTCGATGTCGCGGCCGTTATTCCCGGCCGAGACGACGGCCAGCATGTCGAGCCCGCGAAGTGCGTTTTCGAACGTGCGCCAGTCTTCGGGCTCGCGGCTGCCGAGCGGCATGGCGAGGATACGGGCGCCCGCCCCGGCCGCGCGCCGGACCAGCTCGCCCATGCGGCTCATGTCGGGACGGGGATAGCGGAACGGCACCAGCGCGGCGCCGGGCGCCTCCCGCGCGAGCACCGATGCGACCGCCGTGCCGTGGCGGATCGGGAGGAAGGGGCCGCGCGAAACGTCTCCGTCATACGGCCAGGGATCGAGGTCCCAATAGTCGTAGCCGACCGGCATGCCGTCGCCGTCGCGGGCCAGCCGGTTCCGGAACATCGGCAGGTCGTAGGCCAGCCCCGAGTCCACGAGCGCGACCCGCACGCCTCCGGAGTCCTTTCCCTCGGGCCAGGGAGCCTGCAGGGTCTCGGTCCATTTCACCGTCTCGAGGTCGCCTTCGAGCTGGTCGAGATACCGCCAGCCATCGCCCTCCGTCCGGATCGCCCGGCCCGAGCGGATCGTGCATCCGCCGTCCGCTATCGCCTGGAGAGACGGCTGCGTGCCTTTCCCATTGCCTGCAGCGTAGGAAACCAGGAATTGGCGAAGCCTGCCGCCGAACTGCCGCCGTTCAACGGTGAGTTCGTCCGCGCCCGGCAGCAGGAGGCGCACGGTGATTCGCCGGGGAGCGACGCCGTCGGGCCGGCGGGTCTCGTCCAGCAGCCAGCTGCCGGGCAAGGCGGTCTGCGCGTCGAGGCCGGACAGTCCTGACGGCGGGCACAGCCGCGCGACAGCGAGACGCAGCCAATGCGCCTCCTCCCGGCTGCTGCCGGCCGCCGGCCCGGCCGACATCGCAATCGTCGAAACGAGCAGGAGCGAAGCGCCGAGAGTCCGTATGGGAAAGCGTTGCATGACGACCGTCGGCTTATCCGGGAGAGCAGCGAAAATCAAAGCCCGGAAGAGAGGTTTGCGGTCTCCGGCCATACGGCCTGCATAAACAACCGTTTCGCAAGCAGTTGCGCCGATCCGCGCATCCTCATCCGGGTTGACCCGGCTACCCGGTCGGTTCCACACTCGCATCAGGAACTCCAGGAGGAAGCGTTCCCATGCCCACCGTCAAGATGAATGTGAATGGCGAGGCCGTCTCGGGCGAAGTCGAGGCGCGCACGCTGCTGGTGCAATTCCTGCGCGAGCAACTGCGCCTGACCGGCACGCATGTCGGCTGCGACACCAGCCAATGCGGCGCCTGCGTGGTCCATGTGAACGGCGTCTCGGCGAAGAGCTGCACCATGCTGGCGGTGCAGTGCGAGGGCGCCGACGTCACGACCATCGAGGGCGTCGCCGACGGCGACACCCTGCACCCGATGCAGGAAGCGTTCCGTGACAATCACGGCCTGCAGTGCGGCTTCTGCACGCCCGGCATGATCATGAGCGCGCTCGATCTCGCGGGCCGCAACAGCGCGCCGAGCGAGACGGAAGTTCGCGAGTGGCTGGAAGGCAATATCTGCCGCTGCACCGGCTACCACAACATCGTGAAGTCGATCATGGCCGGTGCCCGCGCCATGGCCGCAGGCCAGGGAGGCTGACCCATGCCGAAGGACGGGATCGGCGCATCCGTCAAGCGCAAGGAAGACTACCGCTTCATCACGGGCCAGGGCGCCTATACCGACGACATCGACCGGCCGGGGCAGACATTCGCGGTCTTCGTGCGCTCGCCGCACGCCCATGCGCGCATCGCATCGGTGGATACGGCCGCGGCCGCGGCCATGCCGGGCGTCGTGAAGATATTGACCGGCGCGGACTACGCCGCCGAAGGGCTGGGCGGCCTGCCCTGCGGCTGGCAGGTCACCGGCAAGGACGGACCGATGGTCGAGCCCGCCCATCCGCCGCTCGCGGTGGACCGGGTGCGCCATGTCGGCGACCAGGTGGCGGTGGTCATCGCGAACAGCGCGGCCGAAGCGCGCGATGCGGCCGAGGCGGTCGCGGTCGCATACGAGGCCCTGCCGGCCGCCGCGTCCATCGAGGCGGCGCTCGCGGGAGGCGCGGCGCAGGTGCATGACGAGGCGCCCGGCAATCTCTGCTACGACTGGGAAATCGGCGACAAGGCCGATGTCGATGCCGCCTTCGCAGACGCGCACCATGTCACCCGCGTCGAGCTGGTGAACAACCGCCTGGTGCCGAACGCGATGGAGCCGCGCGCGGCCGTCGCCGAATACGACCGGGCGACGCGCGAATACACGCTCTACACCACCAGCCAGAACCCGCATGTCATCCGTCTCCTGATGGGCGCTTTCGTGCTTCAGCTTCCGGAGCACAGGCTGCGCGTCGTGGCTCCGGATGTCGGCGGCGGCTTCGGCTCCAAGATCTTCCACTATGCCGAAGAGGCGATCCTCACCTGGGCTTCGAGCAAGGTCGCGCGGCCAATCAAGTGGACCGCCGAGCGAGCCGAGAGCTTCGTGACCGACGCGCACGGGCGCGACCATGTGACGGTCGCGGAACTCGCCATGGACCGGGACGGCCGCTTCCTCGGCCTCAAGGTCGATACCAAGGCCAATATGGGCGCCTATCTGTCCACCTTCGCGCCCTGCGTGCCGACCTACCTCTACGCCACGCTGCTCGCCGGCCAGTACACCACGCCGAAGATCTGGTGCGGGGTGCAGGCGGTGTTCACCCATACCGTGCCGGTGGACGCCTATCGCGGCGCCGGGCGGCCGGAGGCCACTTTCGTCGTCGAGCGCATCGTCGAGACGGCGGCGCGTGAGATGGGCATCGACCCGGCGGAGTTGCGGCGTCGCAATTTCGTGCCGTCGGACGCCTTCCCCTACCAGACGCCGGTCGCGCTGGTCTATGACAGCGGCAATTACGAAGGCACGCTGGCCGCAGCGCTCGCCGCCGCCGACTACAACGGCTTCGCCGCCCGCCGGGCGGAAGCGGAATCGCGCGGCAAGCTGCGCGGGATCGGCCTCTCGGCCTATATCGAGGCCTGCGGGATCGCGCCGTCGGCGGTGGTCGGCTCGCTCGGCGCTCGCGCCGGGCTCTATGAGTGCGGCGAGGTCCGGGTACATCCGACCGGTTCGGTCACCTTCTTCACTGGCACCCACAGCCACGGCCAGGGCCACGAGACAACCTTCGCGCAGATCATCGCCGAAAGGCTCGGCGTCGATATCGACGCGGTCGAGGTCGTGCATGGGGACACCTCGAAGATCCCCTTCGGCATGGGCACATACGGCTCGCGCTCGCTCGCCGTCGGCGGCTCGGCGCTATCCCGCGCGCTCGACAAGGTGGAGACCAAGGCCAAGCGCATCGCCGCGCATCTGATGGAGGCTGCGGAGGGCGATATCGAGTTCGCGGACGGACAGTTCACTGTGGCCGGCACCGACAAGTCGGTCGGCTTCGGCGATGTCGCGCTCACCGCCTATGTGCCGCACAACTACCCGATCGAGGAGCTGGAGCCGGGGCTGGACGAGACCGCCTTTTACGATCCCGCCAACTTCACCTTCCCGGCCGGTTGCCATGTCTGCGAGGTCGAGATCGACCCCGAGACCGGCGCGGTGGAGATCGCGAGTTTCGCGGCGTCCGACGATTTCGGCAATGTCATCAACCCGATGATCGTCGAGGGCCAGGTGCATGGCGGGATCGTCCAGGGCGTCGGCCAGGCGCTGCTGGAAGGCTGCGTCTATGACAGCGAAGGCCAGCTCGCGACGGGGTCCTACATGGATTACACCATGCCCCGCGCCGACGATGTGCCGTCCTTCTCGGTCTCGACCGAGACCACGCCCTGTCCGCACAACCCGCTCGGCGTGAAGGGCTGCGGCGAGGCCGGCGCCATCGCCGCGCCGGCAGCCGTGATGAACGCCGTGCACCACGCGCTCAGCTCGCGCGGCGTTTCGCGGATCGACATGCCGGCGACCCCGGCCCGTATCTGGCAGGCGTTGAACGCCGCCTGAGCTCAAGGAGTCTCCTCCCCATGCACGATTTCACCTATCGCACGGCGAGTTCGGTCGCGGACGCCGCCGCCAAGGTTGCCGCCGGAGAGGACGCGGTGCTGATGGCCGGCGGCATGACGCTGCTGCCGACCCTGAAGCAGCGCCTCGCCCAGCCCTCCGATGTGGTCGATCTCGGCGGCATCGACAGCCTCCGGGGCATCCAGGTGTCCGGCGGCACGGTCACGGTCGGGGCGATGACGGTCCACGATGCCGTCGCGAACTCGTCCGAGGTTGCTGCCGCAATCCCGGCGCTGGCAGCCCTGGCCGGCCATATCGGCGACCCGCAGGTCCGCAATCGCGGCACCATAGGCGGCTCCATCTCCAACAACGACCCGGCAGCCGACTATCCGGCCGGCCTGGTCGGCCTCGGGGCAACGGTCTGCACCGACCGGCGCGAGATCGCCGCCGACGACTTCTTCACCGGCATGTTCGAGACCGCGTTGGCGGATGGCGAGATCGTGACATCCGTGCGCTTCCCGGCGCCGGAGGCGGCCGCCTACATGAAGTTCCCGAACCCGGCCTCGCGCTACGCCATCGTCGGCGTGCTCGTCGCCCGGACGGCCGGCGGCGTGCGGGTTGCAGTGACCGGCGCAGCCTCCTGCGTCTATCGCGAAACCGCGATGGAAGCGGCGCTCGAAGGCAATTTCTCGCCTTCCGCTCTGGACGGCATGACGGCCTCTGCCGATGACCTGAACGAGGATATCCACGCCTCGGCGGAATATCGCGCGCATCTGGTCGGCGTCATGGCGCGGCGGGCGGTCGCCGCCTGCGGATAGGGGGATGGCCTGGGCGTTTATGGCGCTCGCCATCCTGCTCGAGACCGTCGGCACCGGCCTGCTGAAGCTCTCCCACGGCTTCGAGCGGGTCGGGATCGGCGGTCTTTCCATGCTGTCCTACGGCGTGTGCTTCTTCTTTCTGGCGCTCGCGCTCAGGGTGATTCCGGTCGGCGCCGCTTACGCCATCTGGTCCGGAGTCGGCACGGCGCTGGTCGTGCTGGCGGGCGTGTTCCTGTTCGGCGAGAAGATGACCCTGCTGAAAGCGGGCCTGATCGCGATGATCGTGGTCGGCGCGGCCGGCCTCATGCTGCTTATCGATTCGGAGGCGTGAAGCCGGTATAGCCCGGCGGCTCCCAGCCGGGCGGGGCGATCTCGAAGCCTTCGAAGGTGAAAGCCGGCGCGACGATGCAGCCGGCGAGGCTCCACGCGCCCAGCGACCGGCAGCGTTGCCATCGGTGCGCCGGCACGACGGCCTGGAGTTCATGGCCGTCTTCCAGCGGCCCGAGCGTCACCCGGCCGGTCTCCGTTTCCAGCACCAGCGGCGCGCCGGCGTGGAAGGCCCAGATTTCCGGCGCATCGACCCGGTGCCAGCGCGACGGCCCGGCTTCCAGCAGGAAATAGATCGAGGTCGCCGCCGTCCGCCCCTCGCCCGGCGCCCGGTAGATCTCCCGGTAGAACCCGCCCTCCGGATGCGGCTCCAGCCCCAGCCGCCGGACGACCTCTTCCGCCTTCATGCCGGCCCGGCGCTTTCCGCCACCCGGGCGATGGCGTCCAGCTTCTCCCGGATTTCGGGGTCGATTTCATCTTCCGGCACATGGTCGGCGAGCTCGTGGAAATTCTTCTTCTGCATCAGGTTGGGCAGGTTCAGTTTCCGGAAATAGCTCTCGAAGAGCGGCGTGAGAAAGTCGTCGCTGACTTTCGTATCCTCATCCCAGGGGCTGCCCTTGCCCAAAGTGCTGAGAGCTGCGGAGACTTCTTCCACCGCCTCGCACATCGCGCGTGTTCTGGAATCTGCGAACAGCCCTCCTGGCCCGTCTCCGGGGAGCGGCGCGCGCGCCCAGGATTCCAGCGCCGACAATGAACAGAAATAGTTTTCGATCTCGCGTCGTCGCCACGTGTGGATCGAAAGACCAGCACCGGTTTGAGGTTCGGAGTCGAGCCTGTCGAACAAGGCAAGACCCCTGAGGTGCGGAACCGCCTCCGCAAGTCCATGAAAGTGGTTTTGCGCCCTGCTGGGCCGGTTGCCGCAATAGTGCACGAAAGGCTGCTGGAGCGCCTCTGCCGCAGCTTTGTGCTCGAGGCGACGGGCGAAACTTCGCAAAATCGTCAAATCGGTCGAACCTTCAAGATACAACACCCAGCCCTTCTGTTCCGCCTGGTAGTACTGGTCCCACCCGATTTCGGCCAAAGACTTCCGAAGCTGGCTCGTCCTGCCGCCAAGCACATGCGGCGTGCCGATGAAGGCAATAACCAAATCCTTGTCGGCCGCCTCATTCAAGAGCACTTCCGAATGACTTGCGGCGATGACCTGACTACCACTCTGGTCTGCCGTCTCGGAGAGCAGTCCGTAGATCTGCCGCTGGCGCAGGATTTCAAGATGCGCGTCCGGTTCGTCGAGAAGCAGGACGTTGCCGGGATTGGCGTAGAGATAGGCCAAGATCAACAGCGTTTGCTGCAAGCCCCTTCCGCTGGCGGAGAGGTCGAGTTGCACATCGCCTTCCTTGTAGGCCATCTCGATCTCGCCCCGCTCGTGCACATGCCGCGGTTGCTGGAGCCGGACACCGAACAGATGGTCGATTTGGGAGACCAACAGCTTCCATTCTTCCGGCCGGTCCGAGAGGACCCGTGAGCATAGGTTTCGCAATACCTCGGCGGTGCGCCCCTCGCCGATACGGACATTGACCGCCCCCGCCGCCAAGCTGGTTTCCGTCGCGGCAAGGCCCGACATCGGCGGCAGGAAGGCGATCTGCATCTTGCCCGCCTCCGGCGGCACCGGCATCCGCCCACCCCCGGTCGTGCGCAGCGGGCGGCAATAAAAGGATTCCTCATTGGCGTAGTCGAATTCGAGGCCGCATTTCCAGTGCGCATCCCCGGTGACGCCTTCGACAATGAGGGCGATGCGGACAATTTCGGTTTGGGTCCGCCCGTCCTCGCCACGCCGGCCCCGGTGCGTATGCAGGCCGCGCCAGAGCATGTTGGCGGTCGGCACCGGAATAGCGGTCAGGTCGCGGCGGTTTACCGTGACGCCCGGTCGTTTTTCAGGCGCGGTTCGGCCCGACCGCTTGGCCAGCCACTGCTTCAGACCGGCATCCCAAAGCGCAAGCGCCTGCATGGCGGTCGTCTTGCCGGAATTGTTGGGGCCGACGAAAACCACCGGATTGCCGAGTTCGATCTCGACATCCTCGAAGCGCTTGAAATTGCGGACCGTGAGTTTGGTCAGCATGGGGGCGATTCCATGTTCGTCGCCCTCATCCGCCGGATTCCTTCATCGCAGCCAGCGCGGCGAAGGGGCCCGTCGGCTCTTCGTCCGCCTCCGGTTCGTAGTCGAGCGCGGCGATATCGGCGTCCGGGGCGCGGGGATGCGGGTCGAGGCCGAGCGCCAGCACCTCCCGGACCAGCTCCAGAAGATCGACGCCTTCCACCGGCAGCGGGTCCGGCCCGTCCTCGTCAAGCGCGCCGATCTCGACCTCGCCGGCGTCGGCCTCGACGAGT
>MPNF01000087.1 GCA_002238885.1 Alphaproteobacteria bacterium bin95
GCACCAACGTCGTCGGCATCTTCCCCAACGAGGGCGCCATCACACGCCTGGTCGGCGCGATCCTCCTCGAGCAGAACGACGAATGGGCCGTCGCAAGGAGATACATGACACTGGAATCGATCGCTCCAGTGAGCGACAATCTAACCGTCAAGCTGCCCGCCGTGGCAGCCTGAGCAAACCGGCCCTACCCGCCGGTTACCGCGCCAGGCGCCAGGCTCTTACACCACGGCTCGGGACACGATCCCCGATTCTCGTACAGAAATCCACATGATGAATCCTAGATACGGCTCAAACTCAAGATCTTGCGCATGCATTAATCAAATTGGCACAGTATAGACATCAGATTCCCCACAAAATCTGTAGCGGCTATAGGATAAATCGCCAGGTTATGTCGGCCTTGAACTCCGCGAGATCGCGTTTGGTGGCCATGTCGTCAGTGAGAGCAGGCGCAGGTCAGTTCGGGATATCGTCGTTGATGCCTGCTGACGCCAGGGGAGGCGGGGCAATGTCAGTGGATAGGGGTTTGGTGGCGCCGCGGGCGCGCTGACGTTCTGTTTCCTCGGCGATGAGTTTTGCCGCCTGCTCCTGAATTCTGCGTTGCCGGGCCGGTTCGAAGGTGGAAAGGATTTTTCGTGCAGGCACGGACATTGTCAGGATCCCCTTGTGGAAAGCTGGTCCAGGTGTCGGTCGAAACGCGCGTCGGCCTTGCGGATAAGCGCATGGTAGAAGCGCCGCGAATTCCGTCCCGATTTTGTGCCGGCTACCAGGAATATGGCTTGGCGTGCCGGGTCGAATGCAAAGGCGAGACGCCATACTCCATTTGCAGCGTGGAAGCGGAGTTCCTTCATGTTGGCGTGTCGAGATCCGTTCAAGGTATCTACACGGGGGCGACCGACTGCGGTCCGCTATGTTCGAGAAGGTGAACTATGGACATGATCGCGTCCTGCACCTCTTCTTGCAGAGACATGAACTCGGGTTCGAATTCGTCCGCGAACTCGACGCTCCAAGTCATGGCAGAAAGGTGCGGCGAGCGGGGGTGTGTGTCAAGGTTGAACGGTTGCGCATATCGGTGCTCCGCCGGGGTTTGGTTCGCCAGCAGCGGGGCTTTCCTGAAACTTGTCGGGCGAAGAAGGACCGGGGCTGGAGCAGGAAAAAGGCCGGCGTTCGGGGAGCGCCGGCCAGGCAGGGGGAGGAAAGGTCCGTCAGAACGGAATTTCAGGCGCCGGGTCCGACGGCGGCGGGGCTGCCGCTTCCGCCGGCGGGCCGGAGGCGGGCGCCTTGTCCTCGGGACGGTCGAGGAACTCCATGCGGCCGTCCTGGTTGACGACGATCTCCATGGTGTAGCGATCGTTGCCGTCCCGGTCCTGCCACTTGCGGTGCCACATCTTGCCGGAGACGAAGACCTTGCGGCCGCTGGATCCGTGCTTGTCGAGCAGTTCGATCAGCGGCTTCTGGAAGGTCACCACGCGGTGCCACTGGGTGCGTTTCACGGTCTCGCGCGCGTTTCGGTCCCAGTAGCTTTCGTCGGTCGCGACGGAGAGAGCTGCGACCCGGTCTCCGTTCTGCATCGTACGAATTTCGGGATCGTGCCCGAGGTGACCTATGACCTCGGCGCGGTTCAGTCCATATGCCATCGGGATACTCCTGCATGGCTGGTTGGCGGGCCGCAGGGGGATTCTGCGCTGTTCGGAGTCCGGGATCAATCGCCGGGACGGGCGCCAGGGACGGGGAGGGTCTCGAGCTCGGGGAACCGGCGGTCGCGATAGACCTGGCCGCGGCCGAGGAGCTCGAGGGCGCTCCGGGGCGGGGGCATCAGGCATATCATGCGCCGGACCCGCTCCCGGGCGACCTCTAGCCGGCGCCGTTCGTGTCGTATGGCACGGTCGCGGCGCTTCGCCCGGGCGGCAGCCTCTGCCATGTAGCGCCAGAACACGGGCAAGGGAGGGTCGGCCCGGTCGAATGCGGCGCCGGCGGCCGGCCATGCGGTGAGCGCGGCATCGCGCTCGATCTCGGCCGCCCGAAAGTCATCGGCGCCGGGCGCGGGACGGCCGTACCAGTGCGGGATGGCAACGTGCAAACGGGAGCCGGCCGCCTGCGTCTGGGGAGGCCGGTCCGCATGGAAGGGAAGGACGAGCTGAATGGGCATGGGCCAGGCTCCTGGACGGTGTCAGGCACGGGACGTGCAGCCGAGACACTGGCGGATGGCGTCGGCGCCGCCGGCGGCGAGGTCCTCGTTGAAGTCGCCGAGCTCGGGCGCCAGGACGCGGAAGCGGATCCCGCTCTGGCCGCAGCGCTTCGCGAGATTGTCCGCAGCTGCGCCGCCGTCGCGGCCGGCGTCCCGGGCGATGGCTACGCGCCGGCCGCGGGGAGGGACGAAGGCACCAAGGCTGCCGGCGGACAGCGCGGCCGCGCCGGCGACTCCGGGATATGCCGTGAGCAGCGAGAGAACGGTCTCGATCCCCTCGCCAACGATCAGCACCGGGTCGGGCCTTGCGTCGGCGGGCCCGAAGCGAACGGCCTGGCCGTAGACGGGGCCGAGGGCCTTCTTCGGAGCCGGCACGTCGGCCTTCGCCGGCCGGTCCGGATCGAGATAGGTGCGCAGGACGCCGGTGAGACGGCCGGCGCCGTTCGTGACAGCGGCCACCAGGGCGGGATATTCGCGCTGCGTGCTGCTGTGCGGGTCGCGGTAGCGGAGCTTCGGGTGGAACCGGAGCGAGGCGAACCGGCAGCGCTCGATGCCGCGCGCCTGCAGGTAGGCCTCGGCGTGGGTGCCGTCGATCGGCCGGCAATAGCGCCAGAGGCGCAACGCGGCTCCGGAAGGATCGGCTTCGGTAGGACCGGCCGGCGCCTGGCGCGCGGGAAGGGCAAGGAAGGACCGGGCCTCGGAAAGCACGGCCGCCAGGCTGGTGCAGCGCGAGCGGTGGCGGACGATGTCAAGCAGGTCGCCATGATCTCCGTTCGCCATGTCGTTCCACTTCCCGGGCTTGCCGGGACCGCGGAGACGGACGATCAGGGAGTGACCGGGGGAGCCGTCGATATCGCCGACGACCCAGTAGCGCCCCTGGCGTTCGCCGGCGGGCAGATAGTGCCGGCAGACGTCCTCGGCCTGGGCGGCCAGGGCAGCGGCGATTTGGGTGGCGGGTGATGCGCAGGCATGCATGGGAGTTCTCCCGGTTGGCGGCAGCACGAAAGGCGGCGGCTGCAAGGGCAGCGGCCGGGTTCGGCATCGATCGCGGTGGTGGTAGTGGCGCCGGGGGTCGGAGCGGCGCGGTGGCCGGCTGTTCGTCCGGAGCCCCGAAGGATTCGTCAGGCGGGCGCTTTACTCAAACTCGCCGATCCCTCTTCCGGTCGCCTTCATTATAAAAAAAGGGCATGGACCGCTGGTCGATTGCAGCGGCCCATGCCGATCCGTGATGTTGGTTGGGACTGTGGGTGAGGCGCGTTATTGGCTCACCGCGGGCGCCGGAAGGGGCAGGATATCGGTTGAAATTCCGTCGACCTGGCGAAAGTCGGGGAAAGCTGCAGCAGCGTTGGTGGATGAAAGATGAGGCTGCAGCTGTTGCGGGGTGAGACTACTCGTCTGCACCGCCGGCCTGAGGAGCAGGGTCGTCGCTCAGCAGGTTGCGGGCGATGATGTAGCGCTCGATGAGGTCGAGCTTGCCGAGGATCGTGCCTTTCAGCTCGGCCTGGCCGGTTTCGAGGGAACGGAGGCGCTCGTCGAAGCCTTCCATTCGTTTGTCGAAGCCGTCCATTCGTTTGTCGAAGCCGTCCATTCGTTTGTCGAGGTCATCGATGCGTCTGCCGAGACCGTGATGGCCGCGAAGCATGAGTCCTGCGAGTGCCACGCCGACGGCGAGGATGGCGATCATTTCGGGCGTCATATGGAAATCCTAGCAGGTTGGGGGTTGACCGTCATCCTGGAGCGGGTGACGGCGGGTTACTTGTGTAAGGCGACGGACCCCGATGCCGTCACCATAGGATGGGGGCTTCGCCAAAGATCTCTTCGCGGATGACCTGGGCGCGGCCTTGAAGTTGATGAAGCTCGCTTACGAGCCGGCGGTCGCGCTCGGGGTTGGTTTCGTTGGCTGCGAGTTTGTTGTCGATGTGGAGGATCGTATGGGTGAGGTCGTCGAGGCGGTCGCGAATCTCTTTTGCGGAGTACTTTCGCGGAGGGACTGGTTCTTGATGGGGTGTGGGCCTTTGGTCGATGCTTTCCGGGGTGACGCTGGTTGCGCTACGTGGGCGCGGTCTATGCCATGGATCGTTCCGGTTGGCGCAGCACATCATTGCGTCGAGGAGGGAGATACCGCGCACGGCAGGGTGGATTATCCAGCATGGCCAGTTTCGGATGGTTTTACTCCTCAAGGCGTAGCAGGGGCTTGGGCGACAGCGGGATCAATGAAGGTGTGTGGGTGGGCGGCAGATGGACATGCAGTCGGCCACAAAGCTGTGCCAGGAGGGGCGGTCGAAACCGAGGCGGGCGTTAAGGCGATCGCAGATGGTGTTTGCGTCGCCGAGATTGGCGGCGGCCATGTCGGTCGGGATGTAGCCGGCGGCGTTTTCGAAGACGATGATGATCCTCTGCGCGCTTGTTTCCGGGAGGTCGTAGGCGGGGGAGAAGGCGAAGTTGAGGGTGACGGTTCCGGTCTGGGAGCGTTCGGCCCGGATGAGGTGGTTGCGGTTATCGAGGAACAGCAAGTGGAGCTCTTCGATAGCCTTGAAGCCGAGGCGGGCGCGGCAGTAGTCGAGAACCTGGCGGTAGTTGCTGAGAGCGGGGTCGAGCCGGTCGGGAAGCTGCTCGGTTGCGAGCAGGATGCCGAGCGCCTCGGCAAGCTTGATCGCGCAAATGCCGTCGCTGCCCAGGCCGGAAACCGTGGCGAGCTGCTCGCGGCTGGCTGCGAGGACGTGGGGAAGCGATCGGAACGAGGCCAGAAGGCTGTCGGCAACGGAGGAGGCTCGGTGGGGGCCGTGAGATCCGCGAAGCAGAAGGGCGAGGAGCTCCCGGGACTGGAGGGCGGCCGGGGCGGCGCCGGGGGAACGGGGCCGGGGGGCTTCCATGGGGGCGCCCGGGCCGGCGCGGAGGAAACGGGCCTGGAGGACTTCCATGGGTTTGCCCGGGGGCGGAGGCTTGGGTGGACCAGAAGTGCCGGGGTCGTTGCGGGAGCCGTTGGAGCCGGCCGGAATGGGGTGGGTGACGGTATTGGCCCAGTGTGCGTTGTAGGCGCACTGAACCGTCCATTGCCGGGGCATCATGCAGCCTCCTGCGGTGGGGCGAGGGCGACCGTGACATCGGTGCCGCGGATGGTGATCGTGGCGGCGCGGTCGCGGGGCACGAGGTAGCGGAGCTCGCGGTGCGTGGCGTCAAGCAGCGACTGGCGGATCGCTTCGTCATGGCCGCAGAGGAGCTTTGTGGAGAGTCTCGCGGCTTCCTGACGGAAGTATTCGCGCTGGGTTTCCCAGGAATCGGCCTCGCAATCCTCGGAAGGCGAGAAATAAGCCGCCTCCAGCAGCTCCGCGAGCTCGTGGGGCTGCAGGGAGGTTTCCTGGCGCAGGTGGATGTGCGCGTCGTCGAGCCAGCTCCACGGCTCGCCGCAGAGGATCACATCGGTCGCCATTACGACGGTTCTGGTCGTGCTGCCATGGCGCTGGACCGTCAGGGTTACGAGAATGTCCTCGGGCCGGTCCTTGGGATCCGTTTCGAGGTCGGCGGATGTGTGGTCTGCGGCAGCGTCGGCAATGATGGCGGTAGCCGGGCTCGGTGGTCTGGACGGCGCCGCTGGCACTCGAAGCGCCGTCGCCGGCGTCTGCGGTTTCGGGCTTGTCCTCCGGACGGACGAGGCCCTCGATCACCTGGAGCTCGCCGCCATGGCCGATGGTGACGATGCAGCCGGCGATGGCCATGGCCTCGGGGGTGTAGACGGAGCGGTCCGCAACGGCGTCCTCGATCTCCTGGGTCTCGGCCTCGATCGCGGCAAACTCCTCCTCGTGCTCGGCGGTCCAGGAGCCGTCGTCGGTGTTGTAGATTTCGGAGAGTTCCAACTCGCGGGTGTTGAGCTGGTCCAGGCGGGCCTTCTCTTCGGCCGTGGGTTCGGAGGGAACGGCATGGACGCGGGCATATTGCGCGGCCGTGTTCCAGTCCGCGTCCAGCTGGGCCTCGGCCCAGTTCCAGCGCGTCGCCAGCTCGTCGGCGGCAACGGCAAGCTTGGCGAGCGCGCGGCGCTCGCGGGGCGGCGGGCCAGTCGCAGCGCGCGCCGAGCTCGTCGGCCGCAGCGGTAAGCTGGGCGATCGCGGGGCGCTCGAGGAGCGGCGGGTCCTCGAACCAGATACCGTGCTGGTGCTCGTCGGCAAACAGGTCGCGCAGCACGCGACCGCCGGCGCTCTCATAGGCCTCGACACCGACGAAGCGGCCGACATTGGTGCCGGCGCTCACCTTGTGCTCGGTGAGCATCTGCTTCACCTGCCACCCGCTGGGGCGGTAGGACTGGTTCGAGAGCTTGGCCCAGATCTGCTTCTGGCGCTCACGGTCGGTGGTGACGGCAAAGGCCTTGACGGTTTCGAGATTGATCTCGTCGGCGCGGTAGGCTTCCAGGATCTCGGGGGCGACATTGCCCAGCCGGATGCGCTGCTCGACGATGCGCTCGGTGACGCCGAAGCGCGCGGCGATCGCGGCGACGGTGAATCCCTCGCCGGCGAGGCCCGTGAACGCGGTGACCTGGTCGACAGGGTGCATGGGAATCCGGATGGTGTTCTCGACCAGCGAGAGTTCACCCGGATTGTCGGCGCTGTCGGCCACCAGGCAGGGGACGGGATGGTCGGCCGGGATCTCGCCGTCCTCGTGCAGCGACTGGAGGGCGGCCAGGCGGCGGCCTCCCGCGATGACCGCGAAGCGGTCCGGGGTCTCCGCGTCGATGCTGCGGACGACCAGGTTCTCCAGGAGGCCGTGATTGGCGATCGAGGCCTTCAGCCCGGCATCGTCAGACGGGTGGGGCGCTGTCTTGCGGACATTTTCAGCCGCCAGGACCAGGCAGGAAAGCGGAACCGGGCGGATGGCCCGGCCGGCGAGGGGAGCGGACATGCTCATGGGGATCTCCGAAAGGGTCAGAAGAACGTCCGGCGGCAGGTCGATCCGGCCGCGAACGTATGCCCTTTCCCCCGCTATCCTTACCTGTCCGGATGCGCCTGCGAGCGCAGCGCAGCGGGTATGGCGCCAGCCGGCTTGCGGCCTGGCGCGATGGCCGTCACTCCGCGAGCGACGGGACGATTCCTGCGAACTTCCGGGTCGATTGCCGGCCTTCGGGCGTTTGCACCTGGACGTTCTGCATGAAGGCGTGAACCGGTTCGAGGCCGCGCGCTCGGAGCTCTCGCTCGAGCGGGCCGATCAGCCAGCTGTCGGCCAGGACGAGGACCTTGCGGGTATTGAGGCGACCGGCCGCCACCTTGGCGATATCGGCCCAGATGCCCGCGCATTTCCGTATCTGGTAGGGACCGGGGGCGGTTTTCAGGGAGAGCGCCTTGACGAGGGCCTTGCGGTCGGTCTCGTGCAGTTCGACGACGCCGGCCTCGCGAAGCTCCGGAGTGAGCTGCGCCCGGGAAAGGTTCAGGATCGGCTCCGGCATTGCCGGGACGGACTCGCGGGCGGGCGCGGCGCCGGCAGATGTGGGGACCGCGAGCTGCGGGCGGGCTGTCGAGGCCAGCTGAGCCTCCATGTTGCGGCGGAGCTGCGCCGCGCCGAGAGCCTTCAGGTCGTCATTGAGGTCGTCGAGCTCGGGAAGGATGAGGTGTGCATTGCGGCCTTCGGCTTTCAGGCGGTCCTCCAGCCGGCAGGCGGCGGGGTAACCGGCCGGGTCCCGGTCGACGGCGATGAGTATGCGCCCCGTCGACGGTGGGATCGGGATGCCCGCCATGACGCTCGATGTCAGCGTAGCGATGCCGGTGCAGCCCGGCAGTGCGGAGAGCACCGAGAGCACGGTCTCGATCCCCTCGCCGACAGCAATGTCGCTCGTCGCCATGCGCCCCGCATGAAACAGGACGCCGGCGCCCTTCGAGCTGTCGAGCATCTTCTTGGGCTCCGGCAGCTGGGCCTTGTCGAGGCCGGTGGCGTCGAGCCATGTCCGGTGCACCGCGTTCACCCGGCCGTCCGCGCCGCGGATGCAGGCGACCATGGCGGGGCGGTAGGTGACGTAGTTGTCATCCCGGTAGCGGAGCTTGGGGTGGAAGCGAAGAGCCTCATGGTCGGTCTCGGTGATGCCGCGGTTCCGGAGGTAGAGATCGGCGAGCGTCCCGGGCAACGGTTCGCAGGCGTCCCAGAGCTTCCGCGCGCCGCTTGGCGCGTCGTCATGGCGCGCGGCCCGGACCGCGGGATTGACGGGGGGCTTCGCAGGCGCGGCGGGGGGGGGGCGGGGGGGGGGGGGGGGCGGCGGCGAGGTGGGGGGGGCCGGGAGGGGGCGGGTGGGTGGGAGGGAGTGGCCGGCTGCAAGTTCGGGATGCCGAGGAAGTGACGCGCTTCGGCCATGGCCGGGCCCAGGCTGGGGAAACCGCGTGTGTGCTGGATCAGGTCCAGCAGGTCGCCCTTGTCTCCTGTCTCGTAGTCGCGCCAGCGGCCGCGCCGCTGCCCCCGGAGGTCCACCTTGAGGCTCTTGCCGGGGGCATTGTTGAGGTTGCCTACCTCCCAGCGTTTTCCGGAGAGTGAGCCGGCCGGGAGAAAATGACGGCAGACCTCCTCGGCCCTTGCGGCCAGCATCGTTGAAAGGTCGCGGGGGGAGGGTCTTCCGTCCTGCATTCGGATGCGCGCCGTGCGGTCAGGCGCTCATGGACCGTGAAGCGCCTTGCTGCACCGTCCTGGTCTGGGTCTGCTCGGCAGCGGCATGGACTTCCGGCACGACCGGAGCCTTGAAGCGTTCGTCGCGCAGCAGTGCTGCGGCTTGCTCGTTCGCCTGCCGGGCTGCGCTGCAATGCTCCAGATGCGGGGCCAGGACCGGGTCGTTCCGCTGCGTGTCGAAACGCTCGAGGAGGCTGTCGGCGTTTGCGCGCCAGGCCGGGAACTCGGGCGCCTCGTGGACGGGCCGCGCATTGTCGCGGGACCATTGTTCGAAACCGAGGACTTTCACGCAGGCCTGGGACATGTCGCCGGCGGTGAACTGGATCTCGGACATCCGTTGCTTGGCCCCGGCGAGCTGGCCGGAGAGAGCTTCCAGGCGTTCGGAACGCGCGGGATCGCCGGCGCAGGCGGTGGCCGCTTCTTGCACCGTGGCGCGCAACTCCTGGAACTGCGGTGTGTATGGGAGCAGTTCGGCCTTGCGGTCCACCAGGTCGAGAGTTTGCCGGTAGAGGTCCGAGACACGCTCCAGGCTCGTTGCGACCGGCTCCGGGGAGGCGTGATCGCCCCGGGCGAGCGCGGCGTCGTGGAACAGGGTAGGGAGATCCGGCGTCTCA
>MPNF01000088.1 GCA_002238885.1 Alphaproteobacteria bacterium bin95
CCGCTGGACCCGGCCGATACCAGAGAGGCTTTCCGACGCAACCGCCGCATCGAGTTTTCCCTGACCCGGAAGTAGCTGAAGTTCAGGCCGCCGACTGCCGCAGTTTCGGGCGCACGCCGAGCATATGGCAGACCGCGCGTGTGAGTTCGGGCCGGTTCAGGGTATAGAAGTGAAAGCTCTCGACACCCTCGGCCTCCAGGCGCCGGCATTGCTCGACAGCGACTGTGGCGGCGACCATGCGCCGGGTCTCGGGGTCGTCGTCGAGACCCTCGAACTGGGCGGCGAGCCAAGCCGGCACGCGTGCGCCGCAAAGCCGGGCGAACCGGGTTGCCTGGGTGAAATTCCCTATGGGCATGATGCCGGCCACGATCTCGCAATCGATCCCGGCCTTGCGGCACCGGTCCCGGAAGCGGAGATAGCAGTCGGTCTGGAAAAAAAACTGGGTGATCGCGCGTGCGGCGCCGGCGTCCAGCTTGCGCCTCAGGTAGTCGATTTCGAACGCAGCGCCGGGTGCGTCGGGATGGCCTTCCGGATAGGCGGAGACGCTGATTTCGAAGTCGTGCAGACGCCGGAGCCCGGCAACCAGGTCGAGGGCATAGGCATAGCCGCCTGGATGCGGTCGATAGCGCCCGCCTATGCCGGAAGGCGGATCGCCGCGCAGTGCGACGATATGGCGAATGCCCGCCTGCCAGTAGGCCCTCGCGGTGTCGTCGATCTCCGCTCGCGACGCGCCGGCGCAGGTCAGATGCGCCGCAACGGGAAGGCCCGTCTCCCGGGCAATCCGGGCCGCGACCGCAGCCGTGCGCCCGTGCGCGCTTGTCCCCCCGCCACCGCCGGCGCCGCAAGTGACCGACACGAAGCGGGGGCCGAGCGGCGACAGGGCGTCCAGGGTGCGCCGGAGGCCGCCTTCGCCTGCCGGTGTCTTCGGCGGAAAGAATTCGAAGGAGACCGCCAGCGTCACAAGGCAGGCTCCGGGCCGCGCCAGACGGTCGGCGGAAGATGAGTGGCGGCGGGCTGTCGCATCATGCAAACCTCTTATAGGGTCGCCTGACCGCCCTGTCACCTTAGCGCGCCCGCCGCGCGGTTTCCGGGCCCAAACTTGTATGCTAACCACTTGCAACGATACGCTCCGAGGGTCCGAAAACGCAGATGCGAGAGGGTTTCGAGCAAACGCCCGGCGCAGACCGAGGCCTTGTTGCGGACGAGCCCCCGGCCCCGCTCTGGCGGCTGCGCAGCTTGGCGGTTGCGATCTTTCTGGCCTGCCTGCTTTCCGTCGCCGCGCCGCTGCCGTCCAGTGCCGATGAGGAACCGCAGGAAGTGGTGTTCAGCGATCCGCTGGAGCCGCTGAACCGGCTGGTCTTCGCGATCAACGAAACGCTCGATATGATAATTCTGCGACCTGCTGCACTCGTCTATGGCGCAGTTGTGCCTGGCGCGGTCCGGCGGGGTGTCCGCAATGTTGTGCGCCACTTGTCGCTGCCCTTTACTTTCGTCAACGATGTCGCCCAGGGCGAATGGAAACGGTCCGGCGATACGGCGCAGCGGTTCGTTATCAACACGATGGTCGGTTTCGCCGGCCTGTACGACGTTGCCGAAAAACAGGGTCTTCCCCACCGCAGCACGGATTTCGGGAGCACGCTTGCCGCATGGGGCGTCGGCGACGGCCCGTATCTGGTGTTGCCGATTGCCGGACCCTCGAATGTTCGCGATGCCGCCGGCCTGCTCGTCCAGGGCGTGGCGGATCCTGTCGATATCGCATTCCGCAGGGCCGAGCTCGACCATATGCCGCTGATCCGCGCCGGTGCCGCAACCCTCGATTTCCGCTACCGCAACCTGGAAACGCTCGACGATTTCAAGGCGAACTCGCTCGACTACTATGCCTTCATCCGCACGCTTTACCGTCAGCGCCGGGCCTTCGAGATCGACAGCGGCACCGAGATGTACTTACTGGGCGGCAAGGACAAATCGGGTGACGAATATGCCTACCCGCCGCCGCGGCCCGACTTCAGCCGCGACCGGCCAGGCCAATGAAACCGGGGAAAATCGTCATGCGTCCTCTGCGCCTTGCCCTCTTCCTGCCATTCCTCCTGTTCACGGTTGCCGGATCGGCTGCGGCAGACAGCGGCGCAGGCGGGTTTATTCAGGAACTCGCTACGAAGGTTCTCCCGCAACTGACGGACCCCACGACGCCGCTCGAAGAAAGAAAGGCCCGCTTCCGCCAAGTGCTGAACAGGGACTTCGATCTGGACAAGATCGGCAAGCTAGTGCTGGGACGGCACTGGCGGCGGGCGCCCCCGTCGAAACGGGCGGAATTCAGGAGGCTGCTGGAAGACTATCTTTCCGGCCTCTACGCCGGCCGGTTCGAGGCTCTGGCGGGCCTGGACATCACGGTGGACGGGGTCAGGGACTTCGAAGGCTGGTCGATGGTCTACACGACGGCGACGCGCACCGAGGGAGCGCCCGTCCTGCTCGACTGGAGGGTGGACAGCACGGACGGGAAACATGCAATCACCGACCTCGTGATCGAAGGGGTAAGCATGGTCATCGCCCAGCGTGAGGAGTTTTCGGCGATCGTGCTCGAAGCCGGCGGTCTGGACGGGCTGTTGTTGAAGCTGCGCACGAGAATCGCCGGCTGATACCAGCGGCTTCGGCAGGTTGGGCGCCCCGCGGTTTCCCCGCCTGTGGTTTTAACCGCTCACGTCACATGACCGCGCGCGGACGACCCCGGGCGCGTAGAACGGCAATCGATACGCCCGGCGCGGCGAGCGCCACGGCAAGCAGCGTCAACTCGGTATGCCCGACGCCGATCATCCCGCCGCCCGGAGCGGAACGCGCGCCCCCGCCGAGCGCAAGCGACAGGCGCGCGATCCATCCGAGCGGCCCGCGGCCGACATCGCCGACGCCGACAAGGTAGCCCTGAAGGCCAGCGCTCACGAGCAGGATGCCGCAGACCGCGGTAATCAGCACGATCACCGTTTCGCCCGGCGCGCCCTGAAGCAGCAAGGCGGGGTTGAAGACGAAGAAGAACGGGATGAAATAGATCACCGCCCCTATGCGCATCGCTTCGAAGCCGGTCTCCAGCGGCTCGCATTTGGCGACCGACGCCGCCGCGAACGCGGCGAGCGCCACCGGCGGCGTGATGAAGGACAGCATCCCCCAATAGAGCACGAACATGTGCACCGCCATCGGGTCCATGCCGATCTTGATGAGCGCCGGCGCCAGAATGATGGCCAGAAAGATGTAAGCCGCCGTCACCGTCATCCCCATGCCGAGGATGAAGCTCGTCACCGCCCCCATCAGGAGCAGAACGAACGGCGTGTCTCCCGCGAGATTGACCAGGTCGTTCGTGATCGATCCCGTCATGCCCGTCGCTTGCAGCGCGCCGACGACGAGCCCCACCGCGGCAAGCAGCCCGGCCAGTTCGGCCAGCAGGCCGCCCGTCGAGTAGATGTATGTCTTGAAGGTCGCCCAGCTCAGCCGGTGGTTCTTGTTGAACTGGTTGACGGCGAGAAGAAGCAGGGTCGCGTAGAACGGCGCCTGGGCCTCCCGCCAGAGGAAGACGAGCAGGTAAATGAGGACGCCGAACGCGGCCACATAGTACCAGCCGTCCCTGAACACGGCTCCGAGGGTCGGGAGCTCCGAGCGGTCGAGGCCGACCAGCCTGTTCTGCGCCGCATAGGCGTCGATCTGCATGAACAGGCCGAAATAGTAGAGCAGCGACGGCACAAGAGCGGCGATGGCGACGGTCAGGTAGGACACATCGAGAAAATCCGCCATGACGAAGGCGGTGGCGCCCATGATCGGCGGCATCATCGTACCGCCGGTGGACGCGCAGGCTTCGATGGCGCCCGCGGTTTTCGCCCGCACGCCGATGCGCTTCATCGCGGGAATGGTCAGCGCCCCGGTCGTGAGCACATTGGTGATCGGCCCGCCCGACATGGAGCCGAACAGGCCCGAAGAGAAAATGGCCACCTTGGCGGGACCGCCGCGGACATGGCCCAGAAGCGCGAAGGCGAGATTGATGAAGAACTGGCCGCCGCCCGTATAGACGAGGGCGTTTCCGAACAGCAGGAAGCCGAAAACCAGTGTCGTGAAGGCGCGCATCGGGATTCCGAGTACGCTCTCCTCCGAATAGACATGATATGAGGCCGTTTCCACCACCGTTCGCTCGACGGCGGCATCCGGAACGATGATGTTCAGATAGACCGGAAGGAAGGATGCCGTCAGGCAGACCGCGAAAACCGGCCAGCCGCCGGCGCGCCGCCCTCCTTCGAGGATCAGCAGCCAGAGGGCTACGGCGAACCAGGGCGCATGCCAGGGCGCCAGAAAGGTCTCGGCCCAGATTTCCTCGTTGATGGCCTCGCCGTGCCAGGTGAAATAGGCCGTCAGCACGAGCGTGACGAAGAATGCGGCGATATCGTAGAGCGGAACGGTCCGGCGCGGCGCCGTCTTGTAGGCCGGCATGAAGATGAACAGCATCGCCAGCATCGATCCGAGGATCAGATACATGTACTGCTGGTCGACAAGCACGTGGCCGGTGACGTTCTTGAAGAAATTCAGGCGGAAAATCTGGTTGACCGCCAGCGACACGGATATGGCGGTCAGCAGGAAGGCGACCGAGACCCACCAGCGCCCCGGACTGCGATAGCGTGACAGTTCGAAGTCTTCGACCTCGCCACCGGCTTCTGCAGCCGGCCCCCCGGCGCCCGGCTCGTCGGACATGGCTCTCGCTACCCCCCGTGTGGGTCGAAAACCGCCCGGGGCGGCCGGCGGCGGGACCGGGCTCCCTTGCCCGGGCCCGGCAGGCCGTCCGCCCCGGAACGGCTCGGATTACCAGGCGGTGAAGACGGGGTCGAACCCGGCGTCGCTCAACGCCATGGCCCTGGACGCCTGCCACTCCTTCACGAAATCGGCAGGCCCGCTCGCCACATGGGCGTCCCAGGCCTTCTTCAGGACATCCTGGCGGCGCAGCTTGTCCTCCTGGTTCGCCTGGCCCTCGGCATTCCAGGTGCCGGCCTCCTTGTAATAGGCGATCGAGCCCGGATGCATCGGCAGGTAGAAGTTGTAGAGCTGGCGGTCCAGAGCCCAGCCGTCGGCGGCGGGCGCGCCGTCCTTGTAGTCGTCGAAATGCGTCACCATGGCCTTGGTCAGGCTGTAAGCGACCTCATCGGAAACCGCCGTTGTGCTGATCAGGATCGGATAGATGCTGGCGATCGACTCCTGCCGCCCGTCGGGAACGCCGGGACCGTGCGTGCAAATGCCCTGCACATACCAGGGAACGACTTTCTGCACGCGCGCCCAGCCGTCGGCGTCCGAGTGCGGCAGCGGCGGATGAATGACGCCGCGCGGGCTCGCTTCCATCTTTTTCATGAAGGTCGAGCTCGACGAGGTGATCGACGCGTCGATGTCGCCGTCGATAATGCCGTTGATCGACGCCGCCCAGCCGCCGACCTCCACAAGCTGCACATCGCCGGTGGTCAGGTCAGCAAACCCGAGCAATGCCTCAACGGCTTTCTGGAGCGCCGGAGACCCCCGCACCCAGCCGATGCGCTTGCCCTTGAGGTCCGCCATCGTCTTCACGCCCATGTCATTCGCGACGGCGAAGGTCGTGCAGCCCTTGCCTCGATTGAGCATGAGAAGACGAACGGGGGACGGTCCCCATTTCTCGCCGCCGAACGCAAAGACCGCCTCTTGCGCGTAAACGCTGTCGGAGCCCGTCGCCGTGAACTGCGCCTTGCCCGCCTTGACCGGCGCCAGGCGCGCTACGTCGTTCTTGCCGGGCAGAACGCGAAGATTGACGCCATACCGCTTCTTCAGCATGCCGCCGACCGCAATCATCTGGCTGTAGCCGGTCGTGCCCGTATTGTACGCCGTGGTCACAAGCGTATCGGGGAGTTTGACGTCCCCTGCATGACCGACCGAACCGACCGCGATGGCGGTCGCGGCAAGCGCAGCAAGAAACACTGTCGTTCTTCTCATCGTTGAACTCTCTCCCTAGTGTGCGTTCCGGCGCGCACTGCCGCCGGAACGAATGTCGACCCTTGCACTATGACACCATTCTCGGCCCAAGCGCACTCTCCGGCGCAAGGGGGTTCGTTTTTCTCCGGAGGCGCGTCGAGGATTGCGGCGGCCCAGCCGCGTCGCAAGCTGCGGGCTAACGCCTGAGGCGGCCCAGCAGGTCGTCGAGCTGGTCCAGGCTGCGGTAATGGAGGGTGAGGCTGCCGCCATCGCCCTTTTGCGCTACCGACACCCGGAGCCCGAGGGAGTCGCCGAGTTCCTGTTCGAGCGCCAGCACATCGGCGTCCTTGGCTCCCGTCCGTCGCCGGCGTGTGTCCTGCTGCCCGCTGACGAGATGCTCGACGCGGCGCACGCTCATCCCCTCGGCCACCACCCGGTTCGCCAGGCGGACCGGGTCGGGAGCCGCGAGCAGGGCGCGGGCATGGCCGGCGGAAAGCGTTCTGTCGTCGACAAGGTTGCGCACATGCTCCGGCAGCGTAAGCAGCCGCAGCGTGTTGGCGATATGCGGCCGGCTCCGCCCGACGACCGTCGACAACCGTTCCTGGGTGCAGCCGAACTCCTCCAGGAGGCGCTTGTATCCTTCGGCCTCCTCGATCGGCGTAAGGGCGTTGCGCTGGATGTTCTCGGCGAGCGCGGCCTCCATTGCCGCCCTGTCGTCCAGGTCGCTTACCACGGCCGGCACTTCCGCGAGCCCGGCGCGTCGTGCGGCCAGCCAGCGACGCTCGCCGGCGACGATCTCGTAGCGGGCGGGGTCTTCCGCCGCGGGCCGCACCAGGAGCGGCTGCAGAACGCCGTGCTCGCGGATCGACCGGGCCAGCGCGTTCAGCGCCGGCTCGCCGAAGCGCCGGCGCGGCTGGAACCGGCCCGGCGCAAGCCGGTCGACGGGGGTTGCGCGCCCACCCGCCGGCGGGGCCCCGGCCCCTGCCGGCGAGGCCGGGGCCGCGGCCGGCGCGTCGGGGATCAGCGTCGAAAGGCCGCTGCCGAGGCGGGCGGGTCTGTCGGTGCTCATGTGGCGCCTTCCTCCCGGCGCAGGAACTCGCCCGCAAAACGGATATAGGCTTGCGAGCCGCTGGCCTTCATATCGTAGACAATCACGGGCTTGCCGTGCGAGGGCGCCTCCGACACGCGCACATTGCGGGGGATGACGGTGTCGTAGACGAGGCGTCCGAACTCGGGGTGTCCGCGGACATCCGCCTCGACCTCCGCGGCGAGCCGGTTGCGGCGGTCCGACATGGTCAGCAGGATCCCCGCATAGACGAGGTTCGGATTGAGCGCG
The DNA here is from genome assembly GCA_002238885.1 of Alphaproteobacteria bacterium bin95. Classification (GTDB taxonomy): domain Bacteria; phylum Pseudomonadota; class Alphaproteobacteria; order Bin95; family Bin95; genus Bin95. The sequence goes on from MPNF01000088.1 coordinate 7,295, forward strand.
CCGCGCACGGCCTCGACAGTCTGTTTCAGAAGCACAAGACCCTCGAGCGCGAGGAACTCGGCCTGCAACGGCACGAGGACCCGCCCGGCGGCGGTGAGCGCGTTGACCGTCAGGAGGCCCAGCGACGGGGGGCAATCGATCAGCACGTAATCGTAGAGCCCGCCGGCATCTCTCAGGGCCTTGCGCAACCGCGTCTCCCGCGACGAAGCGCCAGCCAGTTCCAATTCTGCGCCGAACAGCCGCTCCGTGGCCGGCACGAGGTCGAAGCCGGCAATGGCTGTGCCGAGCGCAGCGTCGCCCACTCCGGCTCCGGCGAGCATGAGGTCCCATGCACCCATGCGGCGGCGGTCGGGACCGACGCCGAGGCCGGTGCTGGCATTGCCCTGCGGATCGAGGTCGACCAGCAGCGAGCGGCGGCCGGTCGCGGCGAGCGCAGCCGCCAGATTGACGGCCGTGGTCGTCTTGGCGACGCCGCCCTTTTGGTTGACGACGGCGTGGATGCGCACGTCTTTAGCCGGCATGGGCCAGTCCGCCGAGCTCCAGAACAACGCCCTCCGGACCGCTGCGGCTGCGGCGCCGGCGCACAGTCATCCGCCAGCGCCGCCGGGCCACTGCGAGTTCTTCCTCGACCCGCGCACCCTTCAGGAAGAGGCAGATGCCTCCCGGCGCCAGCAGGGGCAAGGCAAGGCCGAGCAGCCGGTCGAGCGGCGCGCAGGCCCTTGCAGTGACGACATTCGCCCTGAGTTCCAGGTTTTCCGCGCGGGCGTTATGCACTTCCGCCGGGGCCCCGGTCGCCCGAACCGCTTCGTGCAGGAAAGCCGCCTTGCGGGCATCGCTCTCGATGAGGTGCACGGGGCCGCCCCGCAAGATGGCGAGCACCAGGCCCGGGAATCCCGCGCCGGAGCCCAGATCGGCCAGCCGCGCGCCCGCGGGGATCAGGGGCGCAAGCTGTGCGCTGTCGAGCATGTGCCGGCGCCAGGGGTCCGCGAGCGTGGCGGCGCCCACCAGATTGATCCGCTTCTGCCATCGGCGCAGCAGGTCGAGATGCCGGGCGAGGCGGTCCGTCGTTTCACGTGAAACATCGGCCATGCGCGCGAACGCCTCAGGCGTGAGCGCGCTGGACATGCCGCAGCAGCAGGGTGACGGCGGCGGGCGTGATCCCCGGCATCCGCCCGGCTGCGCCCAGCGTCTCGGGCCTGGCGGCGGCAAGCCTTTCGCGCGCTTCGTTGGACAGGCCGCGGACGGCCGCATAGTCCAGCGCCTCGGGGAGACGGAGCGATTCGTCCTTCCGGTAGGCTCGGATGTCAGCCGCCTGCCGGCCCAGATAGGCGGCATAGACCGCCTCGATAGAGATCTGGCCGGCAATATCCGGGGGAATATCGGCCAGTTCCGGCCAGGCGCCGGCAATCTGCGCCCAGTCCACGCCGCGGTATCCGAGCAGGTCGAACGCGCTCCGCCGCCGCCCGTCGGCATTCACCCGGAAACCGAGCGCCGCGAGCACCGCGGGTGACCCGCCGACCTGACGGACGCGCGCTTCCGCTTCCGCCAGTGCGCGCCGCCGCGCCTCGAACCGCTGCGCGCGCTCGGCGCCCACGCAGCCGAGCGCAATGCCGCGCGCGGTCAGGCGCAGGTCGGCATTGTCCGCGCGCAGGCTCAGGCGGTATTCGGCGCGGGAGGTAAACATGCGGTAGGGCTCGTCCGCGCCGCGCGTTACCAGGTCGTCTATCAGCACGCCGATATAGGCTTCGGCCCGGTCGAACACGATCTCGGCGCCCGCAGCGTTGAGCCCGGCAGCCAGGCCCTGCGCGGCAGCCTCCTCGTAGCCGGTCGTGCCGTTGATCTGCCCGGCCAGGTAAAGGCCCGGCACGGCGCGGAGTTCGAGCGTCGGGCGGAGCGCGCGCGGGTCCACGAAATCATATTCGATCGCGTAGCCGGGCCGCAGCATGACCGCATCCTCGAGGCCGGGGATCGTCTTCAGCATGGCGCGCTGGACCGCCTCCGGCAGCGCCGTAGAGATGCCGTTCGGATAGACTGTCGGGTCGTCCAGCCCCTCGGGCTCCAGGAAGATCCGGTGACCTGCCCTGTCGGGGAA
>MPNF01000089.1 GCA_002238885.1 Alphaproteobacteria bacterium bin95
TCCTTCTGCGGCCGGGCGAACTTCTCCGGGCGGTGCAGGGCCGTTTCGTGGTGCTGGCCTATGAGCACGGGCAGGTGGAAGGGCCCAGGATGGTTCAGCGCATTGCCGCAATCGACCCTGGCCCCGCAGGCCGGCCGGATGTCTCCGCTTCCATTTCGACATCGCGGTAAACCTTGGCGGAGAGCACCAGGCCGAAGCCGATCTGGAGCGTCAGCATCGCCGTGCCGCCGTAGGATATGAATGGGAGCGGCACGCCGACCACCGGGATCAGGCCGGCGACCATGGCGATATTGGCGAAGACGAACAGGAAGAAGGTGAAGGTGACGCCGAAGGCGAGGAGGCGGGCAAAATCGTTCCGGGCCATGAAGCCGATTGCGAAACCGTAGCCCATGATGGCCAGATAGAGCGCGAGGACGAAGAGGCCGCCGGCAAGCCCGAACTCCTCTGAAACGACCGTGAAAATGAAGTCCGTATGGCTTTCCGGCAGGAAGCCGAGATGGCTTTGCGTTCCCTCGAGATAGCCTTTCCCGAACTCTCCGCCCGAACCGATGCCGACTTTCGACTGGTAGCCGTGGTAGCCGGCGCCGGCAAGGTCGCGTTCGGAATCGAGGAAGGTGAGCACCCGGTCGCGCTGATAGTCCTTCAACCTGTACCAGACCGCCGGTATGAGCGCCCCTGCGCCGATGCCGAAGAGCGCAAACACGCGCCAGGAAACTCCACCCAGGAAGAGGAGGGCCACGCCGCCTGCCGCAATCATCGCCGCTGTACCCAGATCCGGCTGCCGCGCGACCAGCAGAGCGGGCGCGGCGGTCAGCGCCAACGCAAGCAGCAACATAGGCCAGCGATTTGCCTCTCTTTCGTCCCGGACATGGAAGTGGCGGGCGAGCGCCAACACCAGCGAAATCTTCATGATTTCGGACGGCTGTATCGATAACGGGCCGAGCTTCAGCCAGCGTTGGGCACCCATGCCGACATCGCCGACGAACTCGACTCCGATGACGAGCACGAGCGACGCGGCATAGATCGGATAGGCGCAGCGCAGCCAGAACCGGATGTCGATCAGCGCGACGGCCAGCATGACCGCAAGGCCGACCGCAAATCGCAATGCGTGCGGACCCGCCCAGGGTTGGATATCGCCGCCGGCGGCCGAATAGAGCATCGCGAAGCCGACAGAGGTAGTGAGGGTCAGAAGGATGACCAGCACCCAATCGACCCGGAGCAGCAGTCCGCCGATTCCCAGGCCCGGCCGGCGGACTTCCCAAGCCTTCATGATGCGACGGTCCCGGACTTCTGGGCGGCCAGCAGCAGGTCTCGCGCAAGCGGCGCAGCGGCCTTGGACCCGCTGCCTCCGTGCTCCACGACGATTACGGCGGCATAGCGCGGCCGCTCGACAGGCGCATAGCCGACAAACAGCGCGTGGTCGCGCTCCCTGCGCGGAAGGTCCTCGTTCTTGCGCACGCCGAGCCGCCGCTCCAGCGTGGATATGCGCCGCACCTGCGAAGTTCCGGTCTTGCCCGCCATCTCGAACCCGTCCTCCTGGATTCGGGCAGCCCAGCCCGTGCCGCGCCGCGAACCCGTAACGGCGGCCAGCCCGGCGCGCACTGCCTGAAGATGCCGTTTGTCGATGCCGAGTTCAGGGACGGTCTCACGGGCGAGCAGCCTGGGCAGGACCGCATGCCTGCCATTGGCAAGCCGCGCGGTCATCGTCGCCAGTTGCAGCGGCGTTGCGAGCACATAGCCCTGGCCGATACCGGCGATCAGTGTCTCTCCGGCCTGCCAGGATTCGTTGCGCACGTCCTGCTTCCACGCCTTGGTGGGGATGAGCCCGCCACGCTCGCCCGGAATCTCGACACCGGTGGGCTCGCCGAACCCGAGCTTCCTCGCCATTGCCGCGATCCGGTCGATGCCGGTGCGCTGGGCTATCTCGTAGAAATAGACATCGCAGGACTGCTGAAGCGCTTGGAAGAGATCCATATGTCCATGTCCACCGCGGCGCCAGCAGTGAAATTTTCCGGTGCCCAGTTCGTGGACGCCGTTACAGAAGAAACGATGTTCCCTTGAAACGACCTTCGCTTCCAGCGCAGCCAGGGCGACCACGACCTTGAAGGTGGACCCGGGCGCATACTGGCCCGATACGACGCGGTTGCTGAGCGGGTGCAGAGGGTGAGAGGCGAGGGCTTGCCACTCGCTCCTGTCTGCGATGCCGTCGTGAAACGCGCCGGGATCGAAGCTGGGCGACGACGCCATGGCAAGCAGGCCGCCGCTTTCCACATCGATAAGCACGGCGGCGCCGGTCTCCGGGCCGAACAGTCCGGCCGCGAATGTCTGGAGGCCGGCGTCGAGCGTGAGGCGAAGCGTTTCTCCGGAAAGACCTTCCCGCCTGCCCAGCTCCCGGCGCTGACGGCCCGTGGAGGTAATCTCGACCAGGCGCTTGCCGGCAGCTCCTCGCAAGGCTTCGTCCTGGGTACGTTCGACGCCCGTCTTTCCGATACGGAAATCGGGCATGCGAAGGAGGGAGTCGGCATCGGACCGGTCGAGATCCTTTCTCGAAACCCGACCGACATAGCCGATGGTATGGGCCGCCGCCGCTCCCAGCGGATAGATCCGGCGTAGCGCGGCGTTGGTGAAAATGCCCTCATGCTCGGCTATCGCCAGCGAGAGCCGGGCCATCTCCTCCCACGAGATGTCGTCCAGCACGACCACCGGCTCGAACCCCGGCTGCTTTCGCACCGTTCTCCGGACCCGTTCCCGCGCCGCCGGGCCGAGCACTGCAACGCGGGCGATTTCGTCCAGCGCAGCGTCGATCGGGCCCGATTTCTCCGGAACCAGAAGCAGGCGGTATGTCTCCCGGTTGTGGGCCAACGGCCTGCCGCGGCGGTCGAGAATTTCGCCGCGCTGGGGAGCGAGCAGACGCTCCGCAGTGCGGTTGTCTTCAGCCCGGCTCGCATAGCGTTCGCCTTCGAACACCTGCAATTGCACCAGCCGGCCTCCCAATAGGCCGACCAGACCGACCTGGACGCCCCCCAGAAGCAAAGCGCGACGGCGGATCGACTGGGCCCGGTTGCGCGCGCCCGCCATCAGGCGCTCCTCCTCAATGCCGTTGTATCGAGAACCGCCAACGCCCCGGCCACGACCGGGTAGGTCAATGCGGTCAGCAGGAGCACGGCGGCAGGTGCTCCGACCGGTAGTGCCGCGCCGTAATAGAAGGAGGCGCCGGCCCATGCGATCGCACTGGCCGCAAGCGCCACGACGGCGAATACGGCCCAGCCGACGGCAAACGGCTGTCCCACCACGAGGAAGCGCTGGCTGCGCGCCGCCCCGAGCACGAACAGATAGACGAGCGCCATGAGGCCGAACGGTGCGTCGGCGACGCTGTCATGCGTGAGACCGATGGCGAAGACGAACGGCGCCGGCACGAGGTCCGGGCGCCTTCCGGCCCAATAGTGGACCGCCGCAACGGCGAGGCCCGGTGCGGCCCGGTCGCCGATCCAGGGCACCAGCGAAATGAGCAGGAGCGCTGCAATACTTGCGCCCGGAACCGCTGCACGCGCGGCACGGTCCAGATGCGCCAGCATCTATTCCTCCACCAGCGAAGTAAAATCGGCCACGCCCCGATCTACAACCCGGACGAACTCCAGCCGCGTCCAGTCCACATGCGGCACGACTTCGACCCCGCCGCCGGACTTTACCGCAGTGCCGACATCGCCTACGGGCAGTCCCGGGGGGAACACGCCTCCGCGGCCTGACGTGACGACGACATCCCCGGGCGCCAATGCGGCGTTCCGGGGAAGGAAGCGCAGGTGGGGACGGATGCCGTTGTCGCCCACGAGAATGGCGTGGACACGGTTCGGGCCAGCCAGCACGGGCACATGCGAGCGCCGGTCGGTAATCAGCAGCACACGCGCACTGCGGACCCCCGCAGACATCACCCGTCCGACCAGCCCCTCGGCCGAGATCACCGCCTGCTCCGGACGAACGCCCTGGCGGCCCCCGGCATCCATCAGCAGGCTGCGGGCGTAGGGACCGCCAGTGTCGGCGATCACGCGCGCGGCGATCGTGCGGACCTCTTCTCCGGCGTCGAAGCGCAGCAAACGGCGCAACTCGCGATTCTGGCCGTCGAGCCGCCGCGCGAGCATCTGCCACTGGCGCAGGCGCGCATTCTCCGCCCGGAGCAGGGAATTCTCCTCGGTCAGCGCCGCGACGCGGCCGAGATTGCTGCCAACGTCGCGCGCGGCCCGTACGGGCACGGTTACAGCGTGGAGAACGGGGGCCAGCAGGTCTCCGACGGCGCCCTTGACCCAGTCGAAGACATAGACTTCGGCTTTTCCGATGACGAGCGCACCCAGGGCAATGGTGACGAGCAGGACGAACATGGCCCGGCGCAGGGTCGCCTGGACTGGCGTTTCGGCCTTGACCTCCGGTCCCGCGCGGTGCTCCTGCAATAGGCAGCTCCCCTAGCTGATCAGGACCCGCTCCAGCGCTCCCATATGCTCGAGGCAGCGCCCCGTGCCGAGTGCGACGCAGAACAGCGGCTCTTCGGCCACCGAGACCGGCAGGTCGGTCGCGTTGCGGATCTCCTTGTCGATATTGGCAAGCAGGCCGCCGCCGCCGGTCAACACAATGCCGCGGTCGACGATGTCGGCGGCAAGTTCGGGCGCCGTGTTCTCCAGTGCGGCCTTCACCGCCTCGACGATCTGCGCCACGGGATCGGCCAGCGCTTCGGCGATCTGGCTTTCGGTAATCAGGATTTCCTTCGGCGCGCCGTTCAGAAGGTCGCGGCCCTTGATCGGCATCTGCCGTTCCTCGGGGCCTGTCGGCATCGTGGCGGAACCGAGTTCCTTCTTGATTCCTTCCGCCGAAGCCTCGCCGATCAGCAGGTTATGGTGGCGGCGGATATAGGCGATGATCGCGTCGTCCATCTTGTCGCCGCCGATACGCACCGAACTTGCATAGGCGATGTCGCCGAGCGAGAGCACCGCGACCTCCGTGGTGCCGCCGCCGATATCGACGACCATCGAACCGGTCGGCTCCGTGACCGGGAGCCCGGCGCCGATGGCTGCCGCCATCGGCTCCTCGATCAGGAACACCCGCCTTGCCCCGGCGCTTTCCGCCGATTCCTGGATCGCCCGGCGCTCGACGGCGGTCGATCCGAAAGGCACGCAAATGACGATCTGCGGACTCGCAAAACCGCGTCGGTTGTGCACCTGCCGGATGAAGTGCTTGATCATTTCCTCGGCGACCTCGAAATCGGCAATGACGCCGTCGCGAAGCGGCCGGATGGTTTCGATCGAGCCCGGCGTGCGGCCCATCATCTGTTTCGCCTGGTCGCCGACGGCGATTACTTTCTTGCGGCCCTTGAACTGGCCGATCGCCACCACCGACGGCTGGTCGAGCACGACGCCGCGGCCCTCGACATAAACCAGCGTGTTCGCGGTGCCGAGGTCGATGGCCATATTGGCTGAAAACAGGCCGAGCAGGCGGGACAGCATGGAAGCGATGCGCCATATCCACGGGAGGTCAAGAACAGGATGCATTATATAGGGCAAAATCGCCCGATGCGACAGCCAAGGCGGTTCGCGCAACGCAGGCCGGAGAAACGCCCGATGCCGCCCGATGCCCGTCCGCAGCCGAATTGCTCCGCCGCCGCGCCGGCGCCTGGAAAAACCGCCCATGCCTGACATCGTCGTGATCGGCGCCGGCATGGCCGGGGCGTCCGCCGCGCATTTCCTCGCCCAGCGTTTCGATGTGCTGCTGCTGGAGCGCGAGGACCAGCCGGGCTACCACACCACCGGCCGTTCGGCGGCGCTCTACACGCAGGCTTACGGCAATGCCGCGATCCGGGCGCTGACGGTCGCCTCGAAGCCGTTTTTCGATGAGCCCCCCGACGGTTTCTCAGAGGTGCCGCTGCTGACACCCCGCGGCCTTGTCCTGTTCGGGCGCGCCGACCAGTCGGATTCGCTGGAAGGCGCCTTCCGCGACGGCCGGCGGTTCGTCCCGGAAATCCGGATGCTGGACAGCGGCGAAGTCTGCCGGCTGATTCCCGCGCTCCGCCCGGATTATGTGGCCGGCGGCGTGCATGAGCCGGAGGCTTCGGATATCGACATTCACGCCCTTCACCGGGGCTTCCTAGCCGGCGTGCCGCTCCGCCGCAACGCGGAGGTGGAAGGGCTGGCGCAGACGGCGGACGGCTGGCGGGTGGCGCTCCGGGGCGGGGAGGAGGTCGAGGCGCGCATCGTGGTGAACGCCGCCGGCGCCTGGGTGGACGAGGTGGCGGCGCTTGCCGGCGCGCAGCCTGTCGGGCTGGTGCCGAAGCGGCGGACCGCCTTCACTTTCGAGGCGGAAACCGGCGAGTGGCCGATGGCGGTCGATGTCGATGAGCAGTTCTATTTCAAGCCGGAATCGGGCCGCGTGCTGGGCTCGCTCGCCGACGAGACGCCTTCGCCGCCCTGCGATGCGCAGCCGGAAGAGATCGACGTGGCGATGGCGGTGGACCGTATCGAGGGCGCAACGAACTTCAGCATCCGCCGAATCGAGCGGCGCTGGGCGGGCCTGCGCAGCTTCGTCGCCGACAAGACGCTGGTGGCGGGCTTCGACCCTGACGTTTCGGGCTTCTTCTGGTGCGCGGGCCAGGGGGGCTACGGCATCCAGACTGCGCCCGCCATGGGCATGACGGTTGCGTCGCTCGTGGCCGGCGAGGGCCTGCCGCCCGAGATCCGCGATCTCGGTCTCGACAAGGCGACGCTCAGTCCCGCCCGGCTCCGGGGAGGCGCACCATGACAATCGAGGCCGTGCTGTGGGACTTCGGCGGGGTGTTGACGGAGAGCCCATTCGACGCCTTCGCCCGCTACGAGCGCGCCAACGGCCTGCCGCAGGGCGCGGTCCGGCGCATCAACAGCCGCAATCCGGACGGCAATGCCTGGGCGCTGTTCGAGCGCAGCGAGATCGACCGGGACGGGTTCTGCCGGCGCTTCGAGGCCGAGGCGGCGGCGCTCGGCTACCGGCTGGACGCGGGCGAAATCCTCGACCTCATCCAGGGCCCGGTGCGGCCGGGGATGGTGGCGGCGCTCCGGGCGGTCGCGGCCCGCTACCGGACCGCCTGCCTCACCAACAATATGCGCGCGCCCGGCGAGGACAGCCCGCGCGCCCGCCAGATCGCCGAGGCGATGGCGCTGTTCGACACGGTAGTGGAGTCGCGCGAGGCGGGCATGCGCAAGCCGGAGCCTGCCTTCTACCGCCTCGCCTGCGAGCGGCTGGGCGTGGCGCCGCAGGCCTGCGTCTTCCTCGACGATCTCGGCATCAACCTGAAGCCGGCCCGCGCCATGGGCATGGTGACGATCAAGGTCGAGACCGAAGCCCAGGCGCTCGCCGAGCTGGAGGCCGCCCTCGCCCATCCGCTGTCCTGACGGGAGGCGGCCGGCACCGCCCGTGCAATACCAGCGGTGCCGGGTTGAGACTCATCGGTTGGCGCCGCCCCGCTCGGCGTCCCGGCCCCCTCCTCATCCTGGGTAGCGCCCGCGCCAGCGGGCGCGTATCGAAGGACCGTCCCGCCGGTGGAAACGCCTCCCTCGATACGCGGCTGGCGCCGCTACTCGGGATGAGGGGAAAGAGGACCGAGCCGACGGCAGGGGCGCCCTCGCTATCGGTCCCGATCAATCGCCGCCGGTATTAGCGCCGCGCCAGTTCGCCGAACCATTGCGGGACGTCGCGCGGGTCGCCGTCGGCGGCGCGCACAAGGCCGTCGAAATGCCGCGCCAGGCTGCGCACGCGGCCGGCCTGGCGGAAAGCGAGCGTCACCGACCCGACATAGATCACACCCAGAAGCGGGCCGAACACGGTTAACGGCGCCGAGAAGATCTGGTGCGCGTCGTAGATGAAGATGCGCAAGGACGGGTATAGCTGTTCGCAGCTTTCCGCCATGCGCTCCAGCTGCATCTTGCGCGCCCCGGCCCCGAGGCCCGACCAGTAGCCTTCGCCGCGGGCAAAACTCTCGATCTCGTGGCGCGGCAGCGCGATTTCGTAGTCGGACATGTTCTGGCGCATCCAGTCCATCCGATCTTCCACCGCCGCGATGGCCTGGCCGGGCGTCTTGCCGACATGGGCGCGGTATTCCCATTCGAGCACCGTGCGGGTCTTCAGCAGCTCGGGCAGGGAAGTCGGCACATGCCGGATCTTGTAGCCTGCGGCTTCCCGGTGCCATTCGAGCAGCCGGTCGTCGGTCGAGGTGCGCGCGGCCGCTTCCATGCGAATCCCGTCCTCCACGACATCGCCCGGCCGTTCCATCCGGTCCGTCAACGCGCTCAGCCAGTCCAGGCTGACGCCGAGCGCCGAGGCGCAATTCGCGGCAAGCTGGACATTCGGCAGTTGCACGCTGCCTTCGGCCAGAATCTTGCCGATGGTGGAACGCTGGACCCCAGCCGCGCGCGCAAGGTCGCTGCGGTTCATGCCGGCGCCCTCCATGGCGGCCAGCATCCGTTGACGAAATTGTACAGCGCGGTCCCGTTTGTCCATAATTACAACATAATGGCTTTTATTCTCCAAATAAACAGTAAGTGTTTCCTATATCCTTAATTCAACACAACGCTCGAACTCCTACATCGTCCGCAGAAGGCATGGAGGAGAACGGGTTTGGAGACGAAGCGGCGCACTCTGGTGAAGGCGGCGATCTGGCAGTTCATGGGCCTCGCGTCGATGTCGCTGATCGGCCTGATGTTCACCGGCTCGGCCGTGCAGGGCGGCGCAATCGCCGTTACGGGAACGGTTTCCGGCTTTGTCGTGTATTTCGTTTACGAGCGCGTCTGGTCGCGGGTGCGCTGGGGGCAGCTTCAACAGTTCGACGGCAGATAGCGCGGCTTGCAGCAGCCGGCCAATTGCGATCTCGCCGCGCAACAGGCAGGATCGGGACTTGCGGTCGTCGTCCGCACGGCCGGCAGGCAAAGCAGGGAGGAGGCGATGTCGCGAATAGCAATAACCGATGCGCAAGTGTGGGACGGCGAGGCCGACGGACCGGTTCCTGCAACCGTTGTGGTGGAGGGCAACCGCATTGCTGCGGTAGCGCCCGCAGGCGAAGCGGTCGGCGATCTACCGGAAGAGCGGATCGACGGCGCCGGCATGACCCTGATGCCCGGCATGGTCGAAGGCCACTGCCACCCGAGCTTCACCGGCATCATGGCCCCGCCGGACCTGGGCCGGATAGGCCCCGAGCGGCACATGCTGCTGACGGCCCAGAACCTCCGCCTGCTGCTGGAGCACG
>MPNF01000090.1 GCA_002238885.1 Alphaproteobacteria bacterium bin95
CGCCGCCGGCTCGCGCCGACTTCGTACATGCAGAACCCGATATGGATGAAGAACATCAACGGTATGGTCGCCCAGTAGTAGAACTCGGTGAATACCGTCGTCAGGGCGTTGAGATTGCCTTCCATGGCTCTGGCTCCCCGAACGGTTGTCTCTTGGCGCCGGTCGGCGGCAAGACCGGTTCGAACCAATTTCTCCCGGCCGGCGACCGCCCAGTCCAATGAAGTATGGCGGTTTTTCCGGAATGTTTCAATAAATTTGACGACTTTTCGATTCTAATTGGTCAAGAATGGTTCAATAGAACATTGAGCAGTCAACGCCTGTGAAGCACTTCTAGGCGATGGCGCGACGGTGTTTCGCCAAACCGCTTCCGGTAGGCGGTAGCGAAATGGGCGGCGCCGGAAAAGCCTGTGGCAATCGCAATTTCGAGTATGGGCAGGTCGGTCTGGCGTAATAGTTCGCGGGACTTCTCCAGCCGCAGGTCGCGATAGAACGCCCCGGCGCTGCGGCCCAGCCCGGCGCGGAATTGCCGGTTCAGATGACGCGCGCTCACGCCGGCAATTTGGCCAAGATCGGAAAGCGGCAGCGGGTCGGCGATATGGTTTTCCATTGCCTCTATAGCGGCCAGTACGGCGTGTCGGTTCGTGCCGTAACGCTCCGCGAGGCCGGCCCGCTGCGGACCGCCGGCGGGACGCACATCGGTATGCATGAACCAGTCGCTGACCCTCCGCGCGAAGTCCGCACCGTGATGCTCGGCGATAAGGGCGTGCATCATGTCCAGCGGCGCCGTTCCGCCGGCGCAGGTGATGCGGTCGCGGTCCACAACATAAAGGGTACGCTCCAGGAGGAGGCCGGGGTGCCGCTCGGCCAGGGCGGCGGCGTGCTCCCAGTGAAGCGTCATCCGCCGGTTTTCCATGATGCCGGCATTGGCGAGTACCGCCGGCCCGCCGGAGACGCCGCCCAGCATGCGGCCATGCCGGGCCTGATGCCGCAGCCATTGAAACATCCGGTCGTCCTGAAAGCCGACCGGATCGCCGCCGGCGACGACGAATGCGAGATCGTATGCGCCGGTCGCTTCTCCGAGCCCGGCGACCGCGACCGAAGCCGCGGACGAACTTTTCACCAGCTCCGCCGTCTTCGGCCCGGCGGCGAAATGGAAGATTTCGTATATCCGTCTGCCGGCCAGCAGATTGGCGGCGCGCAACGGTTCGCTCACGGCGGCGAACGACATCAGCGCAAAACCCTCGACAAGGACGAACGCAACCCGGCGGACGGGAAGAGTCGGTTCAAGCATGTCTCGATTATTAAAGAATACGTCCACAAACGGGAAGCATAGAATTGGAGATCGGCGCATCAATCGGGCGTTGGACCGAGGACGCCATGCGCTATTCCGTATTGCAAATCCTCAGGCAGGGCCTGACAGGCAATCGCGGCTGGAAGCCGGTCTGGCGCGAGCCGGAACCGAAGCGCCACTACGACACCATCGTTGTCGGCGGCGGCGGGCACGGCCTCGCCACAGCCTACTATCTGGCCTCGGCGCACGGCCTGACCGATGTCGCGGTGCTTGAAAAGGGCTGGCTCGGCTCCGGCAATGTCGGCCGCAACACGACGATCGTCCGCTCCAACTATCTGCTGCCCGGCAACGAACCCTTCTACGAACTGTCGATGAAGCTGTGGGAAGGCCTGGAGCAGGACGTCAACTACAACGCCATGGTCTCGCAGCGCGGGATCATCAACCTGTACCACAGCGACGGTCAGCGCGATGCCGCCGCCCGGCGCGGCAATGCCATGATCCTCGCCGGAGCCGATGCAGTCCTGCTCGACCGCGAGGCGTTGCAAAGGAAATGCCCCTACCTGGACTTCGACAACGAGCGCTTCCCGATCAAGGGCGGGCTGTGGCAGCCGCGCGGCGGCACGGTGCGCCACGATGCGGTCGCCTGGGGTTATGCCCGCGGCGCCGACCGGCGCGGCGTGGATCTGATCCAGAACTGCGAAGTGACCGGCTTCGACATTCGTAACGGGGTGTGCCACGGCGTCGAGACGCAGCGCGGCACGATCGGGGCCGACAGGGTGGCGGTCTGCGTCGCCGGTTCCTCCGGCCGGGTCATGGGCTATGCCGGTCTGCGCCTGCCGATCGAAAGCCATGTCCTGCAGGCCTTCGTCACCGAAGGGCTGAAACCCGCCATTCCCGGTGTCATCACTTACGGGGCCGGGCACTTCTATGTCAGCCAGTCCGACAAGGGCGGGCTGGTCTTCGGCGGCGATATCGACGGCTACAACTCCTACGCCCAGCGCGGCAACCTGCCGATGGTCGAGGATGTCTGCGAGGGCGGCATGGCGCTGATGCCGATGATCGGCCGGGCCCGGGTGCTGCGCATGTGGGGCGGCCTGGTCGACATGTCGATGGACGGCTCGCCCTTCATCGACAAGACGCCGGTCGAGGGGCTCTATTTCAACGGCGGCTGGAACTATGGCGGCTTCAAGGCGACTCCGGCGAGCGGCTACTGCTACGCCCACCTGATCGCGACCGGCGCGCCGCACCCGGTCGCCGCCGAGATGCGGCTGGACCGGTTCGAGCGCGGCGCCGCCATCGACGAAAAGGGCGTCGGCGCCCAGCCGAACCTGCATTAGGGCGCGCGGGATGATTATCGACCATCCGCTCCTCGGCCCGCGCGACGCGCAGGAATTCGCCATTCTTGGTGATGCGAGCCTGATCGACCGGCCCGACTGGCAGGCCGAGGACGCAGCGAAACTCTTCCACGACTATCTGCACCTGCGGGACAACCCGGCCGGCGAGCATCGGGAGCTGTGGTTCCACGAGCAAGGCGACCGCTCCTGGCTGGTCGTCACCCGCAGCACGCTGACCCATGAGGTCCTCAAGGTCGAACTGGCGCGCGATGTCGCCATTGCCCGGGGGCGAGACCGGTGAGCGGGCCTTTCCGCTTCGATGGCGGCCCGATTGACCGGAGCGTGAGCCTCGCCTTCCGCTTCGACGGCCGGAGCCTTTCGGGTCATCCCGGCGATACGCTGGCCTCGGCGCTGCTCGCCAACGGGGTCCGGCTGGTGGGCCGGAGCTTCAAGTATCACCGGCCTCGCGGTGTCTTCACCGCCGGTTCGGAAGAGCCCAGTGCGTTGGTCGAGCTGCGCGGCGGCGCCTGGCGCGAGCCGAATACGAGGGCGACCGTCGCGGAGCTGTTCGACGGGCTGGAGGCGTTCAGCCAGAACTATCGCGGTTCGCTGCGCCGCGACCTGCTGGCGGTCAACGATCTGCTCGCGCCCTTCCTGTCGGCCGGTTTCTATTACAAGACCTTCATGTGGCCCAAATCCTTCTGGGAGCGGGTCTATGAGCCGGTCATCCGGGCCTCGGCCGGTCTTGGCCGCTTGTCCGGCGAGGCCGATCCGGACAGCTACGACAAGGGTTTCCTGCATTGCGACCTGCTGATCGTCGGCGCAGGTCCCGCCGGGCTTGCCGCCGCGCTGGCGGCCGGGCGCAGCGGCGCGCGGGTCATACTGGCCGACGAGGACTTCGTCATGGGCGGGCGGCTCAACGCCGAGACCCATGAGGTGAACGGTCGGTCCGGCGCGGATTGGGCCGCCGAAGCCGTGCGCGAACTGGCGTCCATGAACCGGGTCCGTCTCCTCCCGCGGACCACGGTCACCGGCGCCTACGATCACGGCGTTTACGGTGCGCTGGAGCGCCGGACCGACCATCTGGCCGCCGCCAACGGCAAGCCGCGTCAGGTCCTGTGGCGGATCTACAGCAAGCGGGCGATCTTGGCCGCCGGCGCCACGGAACGGCCCATTGCATTCGGCGGCAACGACCGGCCCGGCGTGATGCTGGCCGGGGCGGTGCGCGCTTACGCCAACCGGTTCGCCGTCGGCGCCGGCCAGCGCGTCGGCCTGTTCACCAACAATGACGACGGCTGGCGCACGGCCGCCGATCTCGCCCGGAAGGGAGTCGAGGTCGCAGCGATTATCGACGCGCGGGACCGCGAATCCGTCGCCGAGGTGCCGGGCGCCCGGATCGTGATGGGCGGCCGCGTCACGGCGACCCGGGGGCGCCACGGTTTGAAGGAGGTCGCCCTGGCGACCGGCGAACGGATCGGGCTGGACTGCCTTGCGGTTTCCGGCGGCTGGAACCCCAACGTCCATCTGACCTGCCATCACGGCGGCAAGCCGGTCTGGCGCGACGGGATCGCCGCCTTCGTGCCCGGCGACCTGCCGCCCGGCATGACCGTTGCCGGCGCGGCGGGCGGCGCTTTCACTACCGCAGCCGCGCTGATCGAGGGGCATCGGGCGGCGGTCGAGGCGCTTGGCGAACTCGGACTTCCGGCCGACGCAGGCGATGCGCCGGGGGCGAGCGACGAGGCAGCCAACGTTGCTCCCTTCTGGCATGTCGCGGAGAGCCGGGGTCGGGCGTGGCTCGACCTGCAGAACGATGTGACGGTGAAGGACGTCGTGCAGGCGCATGGCGAGGGCTTCCGCTCGGTCGAGCACCTGAAGCGCTACACCACGCTCGGCATGGCGACCGACCAGGGCAAGACCGCGAATGTCGGCGCGCTCGCCATCATGGCCGAGCAGACCGGCCGCACCATCGCCGAGACCGGCACGACGATGTTCCGTCCGCCCTATACGCCCGTGCCGATCGCCGCCTTCGCCGGGCGTTCGCGCGGCAGGGACTTCCGCCCGACCCGCCTGACGCCGAGCCACGACTGGGCGGCGGAGCGGGGCGCCGTCTTCGTCGAGGCCGGCGCGTGGCTGCGCGCCCAGTGGTTCCCCCGGCCCGGCGAGACCTACTGGCGACAGTCGGTTGACCGGGAGGTCCTGCAGACCCGGGGCTCGGTCGGCATCTGCGATGTCACGACGCTCGGCAAGATCGATATCCAGGGGCGCGATGCGCAAGAATTCCTCAACCGCATCTATGCCAACGGCTTCGCCACGCTGGCGGTCGGCAAGGTGCGCTACGGCCTGATGCTGCGCGAGGACGGCATCGCCTACGATGACGGCACGACCGCACGGCTCGGCGAAAACCATTTCGTCATGACGACGACGACGGTGAACGCCGTGCTGGTGTTCCGCAACATGGAGTTCGCCCGCCAGTGCCTGTGGCCGGGGCTGGACGTCCACCTGATCTCGGTCACCGAACAATGGGCGCAGTTCGCCGTCGCCGGCCCCAATTCGCGCGCGCTGCTTGGGAAGATCGTCGATCCGGAGCACGACATCTCCAACGAGGCCTTCCCCTTCATGGCCTGCGGCGAGGTCGGCGTGTGCGGCGGCGCCCCGGCCCGGCTGTTCCGCATTTCCTTCTCCGGCGAGCTGGCCTACGAGCTTGTCGTGCCGGCGCGTTACGGCGAAGCCCTGATGGAAGCGCTGATGGCAGCGGGCGAGGAGTTCGACGCGGTCGCCTACGGCACCGAGGCGCTCGGCGTCATGCGGATCGAAAAGGGGCACGCGGCAGCCAACGAGTTGAACGGCCAGACCACGGCGCGCATGCTCGGCATGCAGCGCATGGTGTCGAAGAGGAAGGACTGCATCGGCAATATCCTGTCCGAACGCCCCGAGATGAACCGCGAGGACGGACTGGAGCTGGTGGGCTTCAGGCCGGTAAACCGTTCGGAGGAATTGCCCTCCGGCGCCCACTTCCTCTCAATCGGCGCCGAGGCGGCGATGGCGAATGACGAGGGCTGGATGACATCGGTCGCCTGGTCGCCGGAACTGGGCCATTCGATCGGCCTCGGGTTCATCCGCAACGGCCACGCCCGGATCGGCGAAACCGTGCGCGCCTGGGACGGGGTGCGCGGCAGGGACGTGGCGGTCGAAATCGTCTCGGCGCATTTCCTCGATCCGGA
The DNA here is from genome assembly GCA_002238885.1 of Alphaproteobacteria bacterium bin95. Lineage (GTDB taxonomy): Bacteria > Pseudomonadota > Alphaproteobacteria > Bin95 > Bin95 > Bin95. Next base: position 5,847 of record MPNF01000090.1, read on the forward strand.
CGGGGAGCGGCTCCGTGGCTGAGACCCCTCTCAGGGCCCGACCGGCGCTCGACGGCTACAACCGGACGGTCGGCGCGGTAGCGCTCGCCGAGGTTTCCGGCCTGGCGCTGGTGTCGGCGGCGGTGCCGCAGGGCGGGGACGAGGCCTTCGCCGCGGCGCTGGCCGAAGGCTTGGGCGCCTCCCGCCCGGCGACCGGCGACTCGACTGCCGGCGACCGGCACATGGCACGAATCCTTGGCATGCAACCCGACCAGTTGTTCATCCTGTTCGAATCGCCGGACCCGGACCGTCCAGCAGAATCGGTGCTGGCGGCGCTCGGCGGAGCCGCCTACGTCACCGACCAGACCGACAGCTGGGCCATGCTGCGCATCGCCGGCGCCGGCGTCCGCAGCGCGCTTGAGCGCATCTGCATGCTCGACCTCGCCGACGAAGCTTTCCCCGAAGGCCGGGTGGCGCGCACCGTTATGGAGCATCTGGCGGTCATTATCCTGCGGGACGGTGCCGACAGCTTCCTGCTGATGAGTCCGCGCTCCTCCGCCCGCTCTTTCCTGCATGCGGTGGAACTGTCGGTCCTGAACCTGTCCGAATAGCGGTCCGGTGCCGGCGCGGCTTCAGGCGTCCGAGGCGACGATTTCTTGCCTGGCCCGAAATGCTGTGCAATCCGAAACGTGTCCGCCCATCCAGCAGGCTGCTAGGCCCGAACCCGGGACTTCGTCGGATCGTAGAAGGGGAAGGGCACCACCCGGGCAGGGATGCGTTTCTGGTGGCCGTCGAGCTTGCCGACTTCGACTGTCGTTCCTTCCGTCGATGCCGTCACGTCCATCCGGCACAGCGCGATATTCTTGCGCAGGATCGGTGAGCGCATGCCGCTCGTGATGACACCGACCTGGGCACGGCCGATATGCACGCAGTCGCCGTGCGCAGCCGCCTCCTGCCCTTCCAGTTCCAGACCGACCAGCTTGCGCTGCGGCGATTCCTTGCGCCGGATCAGGGCTTCCCGCCCGATGAAGTCATCCTCCTTCGTCTTTAGTGGCACGGTGAAGCCGATACCGGCCTCGAAGGGGTCGGTCTGATCGTCGAACTCGTGGTTGGCGAAAACCAGTCCGGCCTCGATCCGCACCATGTCGAGCGCTTCCAGACCGAAGGGCGAGAGCCCATGCGGTTCGCCGGCCGCCCAGATGGCGTCCCACACGCCCGCGGCGTCACGCGGATGGCACCACACCTCGAACCCAAGCTCGCCGGTATAGCCGGTGCGGGAGACAACGATCGGGATCCCGGCATGATCGCCGATCCGTCCGATCGCAAACCGGAACCAGCCGAGCTCCTCGATCGAGGGCTGGGCGGGGGGCGTCCACACGACCTCCTTCAGGATGTCCCGGCTCTTGGGACCCTGGACGGCCACGTTATGCAGCTGGTCGGTCGAAGATCGAACCCAGACATTGAGGCCCAGCTTTCCGGCCTGCTCGCGCATCCATTCACCACCATAGTCGGAGCCCCCGATCCAGCGGAAATTGTCGTCGCCGAGGCGGAAGGCGGTGCCGTCGTCGATCATGCCGCCGGTCTCGTAGCACATGGCGGAATAGACCACCTGACCGGTCGCCAGCCGGCGCATGTTCCGGGTGAGCACCCATTGCAACAGGCGTTCGGCATCCGGCCCCAGCACCTCGAATTTCCGCAGCGGCGACAGGTCCATAATGACCGCCCGCTCGCGACACGCCCAGTATTCGTCCAGCGCGCCCCGGTTGGTGAAACTGTTGGCTAGCCAGTAGCCGTTATATTCGGTGAAGTTCCGCGTGTGTGTGGAAAACCGGGCATGGAAACCGGTTTCCTTGGTCAGCTTGGGATCGGCGTCAGGAGTCATGCGAAAAGCCACCGCTTTGGAAAACACGTTCTCGCGCGGGTAGACCCGCACATGGATGTCGGTCGGGTTCCAGCCATTGGCTGCGTCGATATCGTCCGGACAGGCGGACGATACGCAGACCAAGTCGGTCAAGGCCTGCAACAGCACGTAGTCGCCTGGCCGAGACCAGGGATTGTCGTGGAATCCCTGGTTGGCATCGTCGAATCCGGTGTTGAAGAAAAAGTTCAGCGCCATCCAGCCGCGCCGCGGCGCAACCCCGAACGGCGCCAGCACCCGGTTGAAGTTGTCGGTGCAGTTGACGTGGCCGGGATATCCCGTGTCGTCGTAGTACTTTGCCGTGCAGGCATACAGGAAACTGTCGTGGCGACCGCAGGTGTCGCGGATGACTTCGACCATCGGCTGCAGATCCTGGTCGAAGCATTTCGACAGCAGGCCCGGCGCCGGATAGGCGCTGCCCATCAAGGTGCGGGTGGCCGTCGCGTCCAGGCAGAGTTCGTGCCCTCCGTCCAGACCGGCGGCGGTGAAGGCCTGGAAGTCCGAACACTGCCGACCCTGCACGTCGATGATCTGGATGAACTCTCCGGCCTTGACCTCGTAGGCCTCGGCCGTACTGGCGGCGATGCGCAGGTCGAGACCCGGATCGGTCAGGGGCTCCGGCACCGGGTGCTCGGTGTGCGCAGCCGGGTTGGTGCGGGTCACGAAAATCTCGATGCTGGTCGGCGGGTCCTGTCGGTCGACGCGCATCGCGGGTCCCGGCGCCGCGACGAAACACACCAGCGGCCGCTCGGCGACGAACATTGCCTCATCGCCCGGGCGCGACTCGCCGCCAAGAACGTCGATGGACCGCGCCGCGGCGATATCGAGGCCGCGTCGCTGCAGGGAACCGGCGAGCGACCGGGCGGCCTCGTCATTGCTGCCCAGTATCGCCTTCAGGCCCTCGGCGGTTCCGTTCGACGCGGCGCCCAGCGCCTCCGTGTCCGCGGAGCCGCTTGGCGCGAATGCAGCGATCTGGGCGGCCTGTCGCCCTTCCCGGTCGCGAACCGTGACGCTGTCGCCCGGCTCAAGTGAAAATACGGTCGCACCACCGCCCTCGGCGACATACCGCTCGACCCCGAAGCCCAGGGTAGGCACACCGGGAAGCAGCACGGCGCCGGCGGTCGAGGGCCGTTGCGCGAGTGCCGGTTTGCGTGTCTCGTCGGTCATTCCAGCCCCAACACTTTCTTGCGTTCCCGGGCCCAGGCGTTGATCAGCTGATCGGCGATCAGGCCCAGGAAGGCGATGCACAGCCCGACGACCAGGGACTGGCCGGCATTGTTATCGGCCTTGGACCGGAAAATCTCCTGGCCGAGATCCGTGGTGCCGATGAAGGCGGCGATCACCACCATGAACAGCGCGTACATGATCGTCTGGTTGATGCCCAGCATGATCGCCGGGAAGGCGAGCGGCAT
>MPNF01000091.1 GCA_002238885.1 Alphaproteobacteria bacterium bin95
TCTCTTGACGGTCCGAACCGCCCGCACAAGTTAGGATGCGTTCACCCTTGAAAATATACTCCTCCGGCGGGCTCGGTGCCCGGAGCGGAGAAACGGGATTCACTGCCCATGCCCGACGTCATCGTGAACGGCCCGGAAGGCCGTCTCGAAGCCCGCTACCACCATGTCGATGAGGCGACAGCCCCGATCGCGCTGATGCTGCACCCGCATCCACAGCATGGCGGCACGATGCACAACAAGGTCGTCTACAACCTGTATCATTGCTTTGTCCGGCGCGGCTTCGCCACCATGCGCTTCAACTTCCGCGGTGTCGGGCGCTCCCAGGGAGAATATGGGCGCGGAGAAGGCGAACTAGCCGACGCGGCGGCCATTCTCGACCACATGCAAAGCCTGCGTAAGGATCCCGTCAAGGTCTGGATCGCGGGCTTTTCCTTCGGCGCCTGGATCGGCATGCAATTGCTGATGCGCCGCCCGGAGATCTCCGGCTTCATCTCCGTCGCGCCGCCAGCCAACATGTACGACTTCACCTTCCTGGCGCCTTGCCCGTCATCCGGCCTGATCGTGAACGGGACGAGGGACGAAATCGTGACGACCGAGTCCGTCGAGAAGCTGGTTGAAAAGCTGCGCACCCAGCGCGGTATCGTCATCGACCACAAGGTGATTCCCGGCGCCAACCACCTGTTCACCCGGCATCTCGAACATTTGAACAACGCGGTCGAAGCCTATCTGGACAGGCGCCTGGTGGCCACGGGCCGCTAATAGACCCGATCGACGCAGAAATCCGCGATGTCGGCCAGCACCTGCCGCACCGGCCCGTCCGGAAACGCTTGGAGCGCCCGCTTGGCGTCCTCGGCGCGCAAGCGAGCCCAGTCCAGGGTCTCCGACAACGCATCGCAGCCCGTCATCAGGACGACGGCCCTGCGGAAGTCCTCAGCCCGGCCTTGTCCCTCGGACAGCACCCGGCGCCAGAACGCCCGTTCCTCCTCATTGCCCCGGCCGAAGGCCAGGATGACCGGAAGCGTGACCTTGCCCTCGGCAAAGTCGTCTCCCACCGTCTTGCCGAGGTCCGCCTGCCGCGCCGAATAGTCGAGAACGTCGTCGACAAGCTGGAAGGCCATCCCCAGGTTCATGCCGTAGGCCTCCAGGGCCTTCGCTTCCCCGTGCGGCCGGTCTGCGATAACGGCGCCGATCCGGCAGGCGGCAGCGAACAGGGCCGCGGTCTTGCCTTCGATGACCTTCAGATAGTCGGCGATACCCGTTTCGGGCCGGCTGACGGTCGCAAGCTGACGCACCTCGCCCTCGGCAATCGTCGCGGAGGCATTGGCGAGGATCCCGAGCACCTCCAGCGACCCGACATCCACCATGAGCTGGAACGAGCGGCTGAACAGGAAATCCCCGACCAATACGCTTGCCTGGTTTCCCCAGAGGGCGTTGGCGGTTTCCGTCCCCCGCCGCAACAGGCTCTCATCGACGACATCGTCGTGCAACAGCGTGGCCGTATGGATGAACTCGACGCAGGCCGCGAGCTCGACATGCTGCTGCCCTTCGTAGCCGCAGAGGCGCGCCGACGCCAGGGTGAGCATCGGACGCAGCCTCTTGCCGCCGGAGGCGATGATGTGGCCCGCCAATTGGGGAATCAGCGCGACCTCGTTCTGCATCCTTTCCAGGATCAGCGCGTTCACGCGCGCCATGTCCGCGCCGACAAGCGCCTGCAACGCGGCCAGCGGCTGCGCCGTCGGCGGGGATGTCGCCGCTACTAGTGTCACGGGGGTGCGATTGACCTTCAGGCGAGGGAGAGGCGAGCATAGGCCGGGCGGTAAGCCGGTCAACCACCGGGGAAGCAGGATGAAGGCCGTATTGAAAACCACCGATCCCGTTGCGATTTCGTGGCTCGTTGCCGAGCTCGCGGCGCACGGCGTGGAAGCCGTGGTGCTGGACAGCCATGCCAGCATCGTCGAGGGCAGCCTCGGCATCCTTCCCCGGCGCGTGATGGTTGCCGACGAAGACTATGGCGAAGCGCGGCGCCTGATTGAAGCCGCGCAACAGGACCTGGGGGGACTGTGAACGAGGCTGTCAGCGAAGACGCTCTCCTGGGCGGCAGGGTTCGCCTGCACCAGCCCGCGGAGGGCTACCGCGTCGCGACAGACCCCGTGCTGCTGGCCGCCGCCGTGCCGGCTGCGCCCGGTGACCGCGTGCTCGATATCGGCGCCGGAACCGGCGCTGCGGCTCTATGTCTCGCCAGACGCATCGAGGGCTGCATCGTCACCGGCCTCGAACTCGATCCGGCCCTCGCCGCACTGTGCCGGCAGAATATCGAGGCAAACAGCCTCGACCGCGCCGTCGATGTCATTGTCGGCGACCTGCGGGCGCCGCCCGCCCGTCTCGGGCCCGCGAGCTTCGACCATGCAATGGCGAATCCGCCCTGGCAGCCGGACGAGGCCGGTCCCCCGCCCCGGAACCGGCAAAGGGCGAGAGCGCATGTCGAGCAGGGTGTCGATCTGATGCACTGGGTCCGGTTCGCCGCCACCATGGTGCGGCGCGGCGGGACGCTGACGACGATCCTGATGGCCGAGCGCCTGGACGAGCACCTCGCCGCCTATACCGCCGCCGGAATCGGCGAGACGGCTGTCGTCCCCCTCTGGTCGAAGGATGACGGCCGCCCGGCCCACCGGGTCATCCTGCGCGGACGCAAGGACATCCGGGCGCCGGTTTCCCTGCTTCCCGGGTTCGTCCTGCATGGCAGCAATGATAGCTATTCGCCTGAAATTGAACGCATATTGAGGCACGGCGCGGCGCTGGACTTTACATGGCGGCGCCGATAGCCGAAAGCTTCGCCACCCACACACAACGCACACCGCGAACCTGGAGAGAGACCCCATGAGCATCGAACGATTCGACCGCACCAGCCCGCCGGGCCCCATGATGAGCCGCGCCGTGGTCCGGGGCGACACGGTATATCTGGCCGGCCTGGTGGCGCGCGATACGTCCGGCGGCGTGGAGGCCCAGACCGCGGACATCATCGAGCAGATCGACGGCTATCTGGAGCGCGCCGGCACCTCGAAATCCAACCTGCTGACGGCCAATCTCTGGATCACCGACATGGCCAATTTCGCGGCCATGAACAAGGTCTGGAACAGCTGGGTCGATCCCGAGAACCCCCCGGCCCGCGCCTGCGTGAAGGCAGACCTGGCGCGCCCCGAGATCCTGGTCGAGATCATGGTGGTCGCAGCGCGCTAGCGCCACCGGCGATGCGGGAGGCGTCCGGTTGCCCGCCCCCGTCTGGGCGTTGACGACCGGCGAGGCCGGAGCGGCGGGACAGGCCGAGGGGCTGGCGGCGGCGGTCGGGCGGCCGTTTGAAGTAAAGACCGTCCGGTTGCGCCGCCCCTGGTGCTGGCTGCCGGCGCACCGGCAGGCGCCCGGCCTCCTGCAAACGGGACTGACGGAAAGCCTGGGCCCGCCCTGGCCCGAATTGCTGATTACCTGCGGCCGGCGCAGCGCTTCGGTATCGGTCACCGTTCGCCGCGCCTCCGGAGGGCGGTGCTTTACCGTCCATATCCAGAATCCGCGCATCCCGCTGCACCATTTCGACCTTGTGGTTCCGCCGCGCCATGACGGCGTTACCGGCCCCAATGTGCTGGCGACGCGGGTTGCGCTGCACCGCCTGACGCCGGAAAAGCTGGCCGCCGCCGGCGATGCATGGCGGAGTCGGCTCGGGGACTTGAATGTTGCCGTGGTGCTGGGCGGCCGAAGCCGGTCGCACCGCTTCACACCGGAAACCCTAGGGGCGCTGGCGGACGGCCTCGCAGGGCTGGAGGGGTCGGTTGCCGTCACCGCCTCCCGGAGGACGGAACCGGGCGTCCTCGCCGAACTCAAGGCCCGCTTGCCAAACGCCTGGTTCTGGGACGGAACCGGCTGCAACCCTTATCTCGCAATGTTGGCCCTCGCCCGGCATATCGTGGTCACGGAAGATTCGGTCTCCATGACCAGCGAAGCGGTATCGACGGGAAAGCCCGTCTATGCGGCACGTATGGCGGGCGGCAACCGTCGGCTGGCGCGCTTCCAGGCGGCGCTGCGAGAGGAAGGCGTGCTCCGCCCCTTCGACGGAAGACTGGCCGAATGGCGCTACGAACCCGTCGATGAAACGCCCCGGGTAGCCGCCGAATTGCTCCGCCGGATGGAAACGCGCAATTTGCAGGCTGGGCAATTGCAGGGAGAATAGCGGCGGAACGGTTCGGGAGGCCCCAGATGAGCGAAAACAGCCCCGGTTTCGAAATCCGTCCGAGCGATGCGCCGGTGGGGGCGGAAGTGTTCGGCGTGGACCTGTCGGCGCCGCTTCCCGACCCGGTATTCGAGGCATGCGAGGCCGCGTTCGACCGCTACAGCGTGCTCTGCTTCCGCGACCAGTCGCTGGCGCCGCATGAGCTGCTGGCCTTCTCCCGCCGCCTGGGCGAGATTAAGGTCAACGCCTTCGACCAGCACGCGCTCGAAGGCATTCCCGAAGTGCTCAAGGTCTCGAACCTGCAGGACGCGAGCGGCCGCGCGCTGGGCTATGCCGATGCCGGCAGCCACTGGCACACGGATATGTCCTACACCGCGGAACCGCCGCGGCGGACCCTGCTCTACGCGCTGGAGGTGCCGCATGACGATGCAGGCGAGCCGCTCGGCCCGACCCTGTTCGCCAGTGCAGCAGCGGCCTATGACGCGCTTGACGACGAGACCCGGAGCCGCATCGACAACCTGCGGGCGGTCCACCGCTTCGCCGCCAAGGAACGCGGCGTGAAGAAGCCGGTCGCCGTGACCCAGGCGCAGATCGACAGGAACCCCGACGCCCGCCACCCGGTTGCCCGCCCCCATCCCAAGACTGGCCGCAAGGCGCTTTATGTACGCAAGGGCGAGTGCATCGGCATAGACGGCATGGACGAGGCCGAGGCGCTCCCGCTGATCGAGCAGCTGTCTGACCTCATCGTCGAGGACCGCTTCATCTACCGGCACCGCTGGGCGGTCGGCGACCTGCTGATGTGGGACAACCCCGCCGTCCAGCATGTCGCGATCCGCGACTACGAATGGCCCCAGCGCCGCGCCATGTGGCGCACGACGGTGAGATAGGGCGCCCCGCTACCCGCCCGTCCGGCAGTCCGCCAGCCGGAAAAGTCTCGCACCCAGCGTTTCGTAGCGGGCCTCGTGGCAGGTCAGGATCACGATCTGGAGGGACGCCGCCGCTTTCCTGAGCGCCAGTTCCATGCGCCGGAAGCGCTCGTCGTCGCTGTTGACCAGCGGGTCGTCGAGGATCAGCGCGACCGGCCGGCCCTTCTCGCGCAACAGGTCGGCCAGCGCCAGGCGGGTCAATACGGCAACCTGCTCGCGCGCGCCGACGCTGAGGCTTCCGAACGGCTCGTCCACGCCGTCCCGCCGGAGCGACACGATCTCCAGGTCGTCCTCGTTCAGGTGCAACTCGGTTTCCGGGAAAAGCATTCGCAGATAGGGCTGCAGGCGGTCGCGCACCGGCCCGAGGAAAGTTTCCTTCGCTTCCCGTTCCGCCGCGCGGAGCGTATCCAGCAGCAGTTTCCACGCCTTTGCATCGGCCTCGATCCGCGCCAGGTCGCTGCGCGCAATGTCGCGCTCTCCCCGCTTGCGCTCCAGTTCCTCCGCCAGCCCCCTTTCGCCGAGAGTGCGCAGCTCGATGGCAAGGTCGCGTTCGGCGCGCTCGCTGTCCCCGATTCTCGCCCGCAGCCGGTCGTGGGCCTCTTCCGCGCGTTGCCGCTCAATACGCAGCGCCTCCGGATTCATGGCGTCCCGCTCCGCCAGCACCGTATCGTGCTCCGAAAGTCGGTCCGCCAGCGCTTGCGCCGCCGCTGCGGCACGAGCCGCCAACTCGTCGTCCGCTGCTTTGCGGCGCTCCTCTTCCAGCGCGACCCGGCGCCCTGTCGCCGCTTCCGCTTTCTGCCTGTGCTCAGCATCCGCCTTTATGCGGCCTTCGCGCAGCCGGTCGTGGAGTTTGCGGGCCTCGTCCCGTTCCCGCATCGCCTGCTCCGCAGCGCGTTCCGCATCTTCCCGGTCCCGGTGCGCCTCCCGCTCGGCGTCCCGTGCCGTTTCGGCGTCGGGCGCGTCGTCCGCATCCGGCCCCATAAGCGCCGACAAGCGCGCCCGCCCCTTCCGACCGGTCTCCCGAAGAGTTTCAATCCCGTCCGGCGCAACGCCCCTGAGTTCGCCGCGCCGGCTTTCCACCTCCGCCTCCAGGGCTTGTCTGGCGCGCAAGGCCGCTTCCGCGCCGGCCAGATCCGCCCGGCCCAGACGGCGAAGCTTTTCCCGCATCCGACTTTCCAGTTCGGACAGGTCGGCGCGCAGCCGCGCAAGGTCCCGGCCGCCGGGGACGACCTCCAGCTTGCCGAAATCCTGGAGTTCGAAGGCGCTGCTCTCGGTAACGCGGACCGGGCGGCCGGTATCGATCGGCCGCCCGTCCAGCAACACGCTCCGGCCGCCCTCCGGCGCAAATGCGAGCGTGGCGGCGGCAGCATCGAGCGCGGCGTCCAACGCGATCTGCTTCGCGCGCATTTCCCGCAGCCTGGCGACGGTATCCTCATCCACCGGATCGGCGGCGAGCGCCTGCCCGTCCCGCTCGATCCGTTCCTCCAGCGTTTCGGCTTGCTTCAGCCGCTCGTCGAGCGTCTGCAGCCCGGCCGCGAGTTCCGCCCGCTCAAGCGCACGGCGCGCCGCCTCCCAGCCCGCATTCGCCTCCTCCCGCCGCCTGTTGCAGGTGGCAAGCTGCTCGTCCGCCTCCGCCAGCCTTCGCTCAGCATCGAGATAGTCGGGTTCCAATTCCTTGAGCGCCGCCTCGGCCTCCCGGGCCTGCCGGCCGGCAGCTTCGACCTCTTCGACCAGCGCCGCGCGGCGTTCTCGCGCGGCCTCGGCCGCCTCGCCGGCGCTTTGCGACTGTTCCATTCGCACTTTGGCGGTTTCGAGCCGGCCCTCGACTTCTGCGAGCCGGCGAAGCGCGGCGTCGGCCTTCCCGGCTTCCTCCTCCGCCCTGGCGAGCGAACCGTCGCGGCTGTGGCGGGCGAGGCTTTCCTGCAACTGCCCGAGCCGCTTCACCTTGTCATCATAGGCCTTGAGTTCGGTTTCCTCCGCCTCGCATTCCTCCTCAAGCGCCTCGACACGCTTGCGGGGACCGGCCAACGCATCGCGCTCGCGGCCCGTCCGGGTGAAATAGCCGCCGGCGCGCTTCTCCACGAGGTCCAGCAGCCGGCGGCCGCGCTCCCCGCCGAGGACTTGCCCGACCTCGCCTTCTATCGCCTCCCTCAGCACCGCCTGGGTGTCGCGGTTCATGCCGAGCGGCTCGAAGGCGCGGCCCTGCTCGACCCAGAGCAGGCCGGCGAGGCCCCTGTGCTCCTCCCCGGCCGCGCCGCGCCCGGGCCGCGAGAATCCGAGCAGCTCCCGCAGCTTGTCTTCCGCAGCTTCCCCTTCCCATCGTTCTCCACCGCCTTCGAGCGAGGCCACCGGACCCCGACCGAACGCTTTTTCCAGCCGGTAGGCGGCGCCTGCGAGTTCGAATTCGACCTCGATCCACGGGCGCACGCCCCGCGCCCCGAACGGCATCATCTGCTCGACGCCCTGGCCGGTCAGGTTGTGCCGGTCGAAGAACGCGCTCTGGAGCGCCTTCAGCAGCGTGGACTTGCCTTCCTCATTGTCGCCGACGATGACGGTGATGCCGGGCTCCAGGCCCTCGACCGCCACGCCCCCGGCGAGCTTACGGAAATTGCGGACGGCGAACCGGTCTATCCGCATCGCCTACTCCCCCGTGCCGACATGGGTTTCGTAGAGCCGGACCAGCGCCATCGCAGCGGCGGCTCGGTCGGGGTCGGCCTCGTCCTGCGCGCGGCTCCGCAGGCGTTCCACGGCCGTGCGCACGAAGCCGCCGCGGTCGATGCGGTCCAGGTCGTCGTCGCTCGGTTCGTCCAGAAGGCCGCCTTCGCGGACATCCAGGTGGTGGAGCAATGCGCCCCAGTATTCCAGGCGCTCCCGCAGCCTTGCGCCGGCGGCCAGATCGACCGCGCCGGAGAGCGTCAGCCGGAGGAGGCACCGCCCCGGCTCCGTGGCCAGCTCGGCGATCTTTCGATCAAGCGCCTCTATATCGTCGGCGTTACGGACCTCCGCCGCCTCGGACCGCCAGGCGAAATAACCGGTCGCGACCTTTTCCACTTCGGGCGGCGCCCCCGGCTCGGGAATCGTCACCACCAGCACATTGCCGGGATTGCTGGATGCGAAGCTGTCGGTTTCCGGCGTGCCGGCATACCAGGTCCGGTCGTTTATTCCGAGCGTCCCGTGCCAGTCCCCCAGCGCGAGATAGTCGAGCCGCGCGGCATCGGCGCGGCCGGCGGCAATGGGATTCGGCGTGCCGGAGGAATCGGGCAAGAATTCGGGAACCGATCCGTGCGCAAGCCCGATTCGGATGGCGCCGCCCGGCGTCTCCGCACGGTCGAACCATGCCGTGAGGTCGTCGATCTCGTGCCGGCGCTGCAGCACCGCCGGCAGCACGACGGCCCGCCCGCCGGCGAGCGACAGCGGCGTCTCCGGTTCGAGGGCCAGATGCACATTGGCGGGCGGGTTCCGGTGCAGCAGGCGAGTCCATGCCGAGTCGGCGAGTGCGGAGTCGTGATTGCCCGGAATGAACACCCACTCGCCGGAAAACGCCTTCAACGCCTCCATCATGCGGATCAGCGTGCGGTCGGCCACGGCGTTGTCTTCGAAGGCGTCGCCGGCCACCAGGACCGCATCCACGCCCCGCTCCGCCGCCAGCCTACCGACCGCCTTGACCGTCTCAATGCGGCGGTCGCGCAGCGCAGCGCCTGCGTCGCCCGGAATGTTGGCGAACTGCTTGCCGAGTTGCCAGTCGGCTGTGTGCACGAACCGGAAGACCATTTTGGAATGCCCGTATTCTTCTGCGGATCAGATTAACCCGGCCGCACGCACCTGCGGAAGGTAGGTGCGGCTGACGGGAATCTTGTGGCCGCCGGTCAGGCAGAGCGTCGGGCGGCCCTTTTCGCGCACCGAGCCTGTCACATGCGGGC
>MPNF01000092.1 GCA_002238885.1 Alphaproteobacteria bacterium bin95
AACAACATGCGCAGCGGGCGTGCGCCCGCCCACCGCAACCAGGCTCTCGAAAGCAATGGGCCGGAAGGACGGGTGCGCGGCACTGCGCAGCAGATCCTCGACCGCTATCTGGCGATGGCGCGCGACGCGCAGTCCAGCGGCGACTCGGTGCTGGCCGAAAACCTGTTCCAGCATGCCGAGCACTATCAGCGCCTTGTAGCCCAGTTTGCTCCGCCTCCGGCGCAGCAGCAGCCGCAGCAGGCGCCCGCGGAGGCCCCGCGCAGCGGCGACGCCGCTCAGGATGCCGAGGCCGAGGCCCGGCCCGACCGCGAAGCTGCCGACAGGTCGTCTGAAGCCGAGGGAAGCGAGGCGGGCGGCGTTCGCCCCCGCCGCCGCCGCCGCCAGCGCAATGCTCCGGTCGAGGAGGCTGCCGCAGAGTCCGGCGGGGCGACACCGGCGGCGGAAAGCACTCCGGCCGAAGAAGCGGCGGCCGGCGCAGCCTGAGTTCCGGTTTCACGCGGACGCGGCGCATCTTCTTGTAGGCGCCGCCAGCGGTTCCCATATCCGTCTTCGAGCGGGAGCGGCGCGCAGGTTGCGGTCCTCCCGCCAGAGGCTCGCGTCTGGAGACGGAGACGGACATATGGACTTCGAGACTTACACCGAGCGCGCGCGTGGATTTGTCCAGGCCGCGCAAAGCATGGCGCTGGCCGCGGGGCACCAGCGTTTCGTTCCCGAACACATCCTCAAAGTCATGCTCGACGACCCGGAGGGCATGGCCGCTGGCCTAATCGAACGTGCGGGCGGCGACCCTGCAAAGGCTCGGGCAGCGGTCGAAAGAGCGCTTGCAGCGCTGCCGGTCGTCAGCGGCTCGGGCGCAAGCGGGCTGCATCTGGCGGCCGAGACGGCGCGCCTGTTCGAGACGGCGCGCAAGGCGGCGCAAAAGGCCGGCGACAGCTTCGTCACCGTGGAGCGCCTGTTGCAGGCGATGGCGATGGGACGCGGTCCGCTCGGCGAAGCGGGCGTTGACGCCAGGGGGCTTGAGCGCGTTATCGCGGACCTTCGTAAGGGACGCACGGCAGACAGCGGGAATGCAGAGGCCGGGTTCGACGCGCTCGCGAAATATGCCCAGGACCTGACCGAGGCGGCGCGAGACGGCAAGCTCGACCCCGTGATCGGGCGCGACGAGGAAATCCGGCGCGCGATCCAGGTCCTCTCCCGGCGCACCAAAAACAACCCCGTGCTGATCGGGGAGCCGGGCGTCGGCAAGACGGCCATCGCCGAGGGCCTGGCCCAAAGGATCGTCAATGGCGACACGCCCGAAGGGCTGCGCGACAAGCGGCTGATCGCGCTCGACCTCGGCGCCCTGATCGCCGGCGCGAAATATCGCGGCGAGTTCGAGGAACGGCTGAAAGCCGTCCTCGCCGAAATCCGGGCGGCGGAAGGCGAGATCGTCGTGTTCATCGACGAGTTGCACACGCTGGTCGGCGCCGGCAAGGCCGACGGGGCGATGGATGCCTCCAACATGCTCAAACCGGCGCTCTCGCGCGGGGAGCTGCATTGCATCGGCGCAACGACGCTCGACGAGTACCGCCAGCATATCGAGAAGGACGCGGCGCTGGCGCGGCGTTTTCAGCCGGTCTTCGTGGGCGAGCCCAATGTGGAGGACACAATCTCCATCCTGCGCGGCCTGAAGGAGAAGTACGAGGTCCATCATGGCGTCCGCATTACCGACGGCGCGCTGGTAGCGGCGGCAACGCTTTCGAATCGTTACATCACGGACCGGTTCCTGCCGGACAAAGCCATCGACCTCGTCGATGAGGCCGCGAGCCGGCTCAGGATACAGATCGATTCCAAGCCCGAAGCCATCGACGAACTCGACCGGCGGATCATCCAGCTCAAGATCGAGCGAGAGGCCCTGAAGAAGGAAACCGACGACGCATCGCAGGTGCGCCTCGACAAGCTGGAACAGGAGTTAGGCGATCTGGAGGAACGCTCAGGCGCGCTCACCCTGCAATGGCGCCAGGAGAAGGACGCGATCGACGGCGCCAAAGGCCTGAAAGAAGAGCTGGAGCGCGCCCGGCTGGAACTGGAGGCCACCCAGAGGCGCGGCGAACTGGAGCGCGCCAGCGAGCTGCGCTTCGCCGTCATCCCGGACCTGGAGAGGCGTATCTCCGATACCGACGGGCAGCGGGAAGGCCGCCTGCTGGACGAGGAGGTTAGCGGCGAGCATGTCGCGGGCATCGTCTCACGCTGGACCGGCGTGCCCGTGGCGCGGATGCTCGAAGGCGAGCGCGAGAAGCTCCTGCAGATGGAAGAACGCCTGCACGCGCGCATCGTCGGCCAGGACCAGGCCGTCACGGCCGTCGCGGAAGCGGTACGCCGGGCGCGGGCCGGCCTGCACGACCCGACGCGGCCGGTGGGCTCGTTCCTGTTTCTCGGACCGACCGGCGTCGGCAAGACGGAGCTTTGCAAGGCACTGGCCGAGTTCCTGTTCGATGACGACACCGCGATGCTGCGTCTCGACATGTCGGAATACATGGAAAAGCATGCCGTCTCCCGCCTGCTCGGCGCGCCGCCCGGCTATGTCGGCTACGAGGAAGGCGGGTCTTTGACCGAATCCGTGCGCCGGCGCCCGTACCAGGTCGTGCTGTTCGACGAGGTGGAGAAGGCGCACCCCGACATCTTCAACGTGCTGCTCCAAGTCCTCGACGACGGGCGCCTGACCGACGGGCACGGCCGGACGGTGGACTTCCGAAACACGATCCTCGTCATGACATCCAATCTCGGCAGCGAGATGTTTGCGGAGGCGAGTGAATCCACGATGCACGGGCCGCTGGTGGACCGGGTAATGAATGTCGTTCGCGGCCATTTCCGGCCGGAGTTCCTGAACCGGCTGGACGAGATCGTCGTCTTCCACCGACTGGAACGCGGGCATATGGCCGGCATCGTCTCGATCCAGCTCGAAGGGCTGCGCAAGCTGCTGGCGGGACGCGATATAGTCCTCGACCTTGAGCCGGCTGCGGTGGACTGGCTGGCGGAGACCGGCTTCGACCCCGTTTATGGCGCGCGCCCGCTGAAGCGCGTGATCCAGACCAACCTCCAGAATGCCCTGGCCACGCGGATTCTTGAAGGTGCCGTCCAGGATGGCGATCGTGTGGAAGTCGGTGTCGAAGGCGGCGGGCTGGCCATTCACGCAACCCGTCCGACAGCGGATGCGGCGTGAGGCGAGGCAGCCAAGGGGACGCTATTCGCCCGTGAACTGCGGGCGGCGTTTTTCGACGAAAGAGGCGACGCCCTCAGCGAAGTCTGCGCTCATGCGCAGCCGACCGTAGGCCTGCCCCTCGATTTCCATCGCCTGTTCAAGCGGCGCGTTTTCGCCGGCGTTGAACACCTGTTTTAGCGTGCGTTGGGCGAGCGGGGAGAATCGGCGCAACTCCTTGACCAAGGCATCAGTCGCCGCTTCGAGCTCCGCATCCTCGACAAGTTCGCAGGCGAGACCCCAGTCGAAGGCTTCCTGACCCGTGATCCGCCGACCGCGCATCGCCGCATTCTTGGCGCGCGAAATGCCGATCATGCGTTGCAGCCGCGCGGAGCCGCCGGAGCCCGGGATCATGCCGAGACTGATCTCGGGCAGCGCCATGCGCGCGGTTTCGCTGGCAATGCGGAAGTCGCAAGCGAGCGCAAGCTCGAATCCGACGCCCATGCAGAAACCCCGTATCGCGGCGATCACCGGCTTCGAACAACGCTCAGCGGCGGCGACGTTCTTGTGAAGCTGCGAGACGGTTTCCGGGCTCACTTCCATGAAGCCCGGAATGTCGCCGCCGCTGGTGAAATGCTCGCCCGCCCCTCGGATCACGACCACGCGCACGGCCGGGTCGCGGTCGAACGCTTCGAAGGCCGCGCGCAATTGCGGGCGCTGCACCATCCGCACGACATTGAGCGGCGGGCGGTCGAGCACGATGTCGGCGCGTTCGTTTTCCGGGTCGAGTTCGATGCGGAATCCGTCGGTTTCCAATGTCATTGCAGGCTGCCGTCCCTTGTCGTCGGAATTCTCAATAGCCGAGCCGCCGGTCGCGGGCGATGTCCCGGGTGTCGCGATCTTCCGGCGCCCCGTGCCCGCCGCCGCCGGAGGTTTGCAGCAGGATGCGGTCGCCCCGGCGCACGGGAAGGTTGGACACCTTGGAGCCGAGCTCGATTCTCTCCTCGCCTCGTGTCAGCACCGAACGCCCCGGCGCACCTGAACCCCCGCCGTGGAGACCGTAGGGCGGTACCCGGAAACGTTCGTAATTGGTCGAGAACATGCCCTCATCCGCATCCAGCCGGAACTCGCGCCGGAGCCCGAGGCCGCCGCGCCGCCTGCCCTGCCCCCCGCTTCCCGGTGCGAGGCCGTATTCGGTGACCGTGAGCGGATACAGGCTCTCGACCATCTCGATAGGCGTGTTGGCGAGATTGTGCAGGCAAGCGGAGAGCGCGTTCGCGCCGTCGGCGTCGGGATGCGCGCCCCAGCCGCCGACCTCGATGTCGAAATAGACCTCGGGCCGGCCCGAGCGCCCCTTGAGCCCCAGCGCATAGACGTAGCTGACCCCGTAATAGGCGGCGGATATGCGCTCCGGCGCCGCCCGGCCGAGCGCGCCCAGAACGGTGGTGACGATCCTGTGCGCCGTCGCCATGCGGTTCGCCACCGGCGCGGGCGGCAGCGCATTGCAGATCGTGCCCTCGCGCGCCGCGATCTCGACCGGCCGGTAGGCGCCGGAATTCGCCGGGACCTCGACCCCCGCGGCGCACATGAAGGCGCAGTACACGGCCGATTTCGACATGTTGAGCGTGCAGTTGACCGGCCCCGCCGCCTGCGGGCCCGAAGCGGACAAATCGACTTCCGCCGTCTCGCCGTCGATCCGGACCTCGGCGGCAATCAGGCGCGGCTCCTTCGTGATACCGTCATCGTCCACGAAATCCTCGAAGCGGTAGGTCCCGTCCGGGATCCCGGCGATGGCCGCTCGCATCGCCGCTTCGGACCGGTCGAGAATGCGGTCCGTGGCGGCTTCCAGCCTGTCGGGGCCGAACCGCTCGGCCACGCGCAGCACGCCGGCCGCGCCGATATCGAGCGAGGCGAGCTGGGCCTCGAAATCGCCCCGCACCTTCTCCGGCTCGCGGGTATTGGCATAGAGGACACCGAGCAGCGCCCTGTTGGCCCGCCCGGCCTCCACGACCTTGCAGGGCGGGATCCGCAAGCCTTCCTGGTAGATCTCGCGCGCCTTGGCGTCGTAGCTGCCCGGGGCGCCGCCGCCGACATCGGTGTGGTGGGTGAGCGTGCCGGTAATCGCGATCCGCCGGCCCCGGAAATAGACCGGCTTGAAGGTCAGTATGTCGGGCAGGTGCTGGCCGCCGGAATAGGGGTCGTTGGTGACGATGACATCGCCCTCGTGCCACTCGTCCAGCGGGATGGGCCCTGCAATGATGCCTTCGAGGCAGGTCGCCATGGAGTTCAGGTGGATGGCGATGCGCGCCGACTGAGCGACGTTTCGTCCGTCTGCGTCAAATATGGCGGTCGAATAGTCGAGCGTCTCGCGCACGACCGTGGAACGGGCCGTGCGCCAGATGGTCACGTTCATGTCCTCCGCCGCCGCGACCAGCGCATTGCGGATGATCTCGATGTCGATCGGGCTGAGGTCGGTCATGCGCCTTCTCCCCTGCGCCGCGCCACAAGGTCGCCGCCCGGCGACATCTCCAGACGCCAACCCGGCGGCGCCAGAAGCGTCGCATGGGCCTCCTCGATGAGGGCAGGCCCCTCGAACGCTTCCGGCAGGCGGTCGCGGTCGTAGACAGGCAATTGGCGCCAGCCTCCCCCTATCCAGACCGGCCGCTCGCCCTTCGGCACGGCATCCATTGCAGCGGGCGGCTTTATGGCCGGTTTGGGCAGCAATCCCCTTGCAGTCGCGCGCAAGGTCACGATCTCGACCGGCGCGCCCGGGTCCGAATGCGCATAGCGCGCCTGGTGCAGATCGTGGAAATCGACGACCAGCCGTGCGAGCGACGGCCCGTCGGGCCTCGCATCGCCCCAGGGAACCAGCAGTTCGTAGGCCTGGCCGCGATAGCGCATGTCGGCCGCCAGACGGATTTGGCGCGCGTCCTCCGCAATGCCGTCCGCGGCCAGCAGCGCATGGCCTTCCTCGACCAGATCCGCCGCCAGGCCGGCCAGCACCGGCAGCGCGTCCTTATCGGCATCGAGCAGGCGCGAGCGCGCCACATCGTGTGCGATGTCCGCGGTCAGTATGCCGCGCGCCGAGAAGGTGCCGGGGTCGCGCGGGAACACCACCTCGCCGATCTCCAGTTCTTCCGCGAGACTGACGGCGTGCAGGCCGCCGGCGCCGCCGAATGCGGCGATGGCGAAGTCGCGCGGGTCCGCGCCCTTTTCGAACAGGCTGAGCTTGATGGCGGACGCCATATGCGCATTGACGACCGCAAGGATGCCCTCTGCCGCTTCCTCCACGCCGAGTCCGAGCGGACCCGCCACCCGCTCTGCAACCGCGGCGCGCGCTAGACCCGCATCCAGCTTCAGCGCGCCGCCGAGGAAAAAGTCCGGGTCCAGCCGGCCGAGCACGATATTGGCGTCGGTGACGGTCGGCTCCGCGCCGCCCTTTCCGTAGGCGGCGGGTCCCGGGTCGGCGCCCGCGCTTCGCGGCCCCACGCTGAGCGCCCCGCCGGCAGCCACGGAGGCGATGGACCCGCCGCCGGCCCCGATGGTGCGCATCTCCACCATCGGAAGGCGCACCGGCAGGCCGTCGATCTCGCCCTCGGTCACGACCGTGCCCTCGCCGTCCCGGACCACCGATACATCGAAGCTGGTACCGCCCATATCGACCGCCACCAGGTTGGGCTGCCGGAGCGTCCGCGAGAGTTCGGCCGCCGCCATTGCCCCGCCCGAAGGCCCCGAGAGCAGCAGCCGGACGGGCAGCCGCGCCGCCTGGGCCGGCGTCGTCACCCCTCCGTTGGACTGGACGAGATAGAGGCGCGCATCCAGTCCGGCCTCGCGGAGCCTTGCCTCCAGCCGTTCCAGATAGACGCGCACCACCGGCACGAGCAGCGCGTTGAGCACAGTGGTCGAAGCCCGCTCGTACTCGCGGATCTCGGGGCTGACCTCCGAGGAGAGCGACACGGGAATGCCGGGCGCCGCCTCCGCCAATATCTCTGCGACACGGCGTTCATGCGCCGGATCGCGGTAGGCATGAAGAAACGCAACGGCGACCGCACCGATGCCTGCCTCCGACAGGTCCCGCGCGACACGCGCGACCGCTTCCTCGTCGAGCGGCGCCTCCTCGCTGCCGTCCCAGCGCATCCGCCCTGCTACGCCGTATCGCCGGTCGCGGGGAACCAGCACCGTCTGCGGCGTCGGCTTCAGCGTGTAGGGCTCGCGGCGCACATGCCGGCCGATTTCCAGCACATCCGCGAACCCTTCGTTGGCGATCAGCGCGCCGTCAGGCAGCTTGCGCTCGAGAACGGCATTGGTGGCGATGGTCGTGCCGTGCAGGATGAACCCGACCTCGCCCGGCTCGAAGCCGACGCGTTCCGCCGCTTCGGCAATCCCCCCGAGCAGGCCCTCGGACGGATCCGCCGGCGTAGTCGGGGTCTTGAGGGCATAGACCGCGCCGGTCTGCCCATCGAGAACCATCAGGTCCGTGAAGGTACCGCCGACGTCGACGCCTATGCGGTATTTCATCAGTTCAGTCGCCCCTCAGGTGTCGGACGGGAAACGGCGGCGGATTTCGGCCACCTGCTCCGGGGTAAGCGGACGGGTCCTCATGCCATGGAGGGCGAGGAACAGCTTGGCCGTTTCCTCCAGTTCCTCCGTGGCATAGACGGCGTCAGCCAAAGACTTACCTGCCACCACGGGCCCGTGATTGGCCAGCAGCACAGCGTGATGGTCGGAGGCCATCTCGCGCACCGCCCCGGCAAGGTCGATGTCGCCCGGCGGAAAATAGGGAACGAGCGGCAGCGTGCCCACCCGCATAGCGTAGTAGGCCGTCAACGGAGGCAGCACATTCGCCTCGTCGATACCGTCCAGGCAGCTCACCGCGACCGAATGCGTCGAGTGCAGATGGACGACCGCTCCCGCTTTCGGCCGGCGCTCATACATGGCGATATGCAGGAAGGCCTCCTTCGTCGGCGCGTCGCCCGAGACGAGGTTTCCGGCGGCGTCCAACCGTGAAATCCGCGCGGAGTCCAAGTCGCCCATGCTGGAGCCGGTCGGCGTCATCAGCCAGCCATCGTCCAGCCGGACGCTGATATTTCCGGTCGAGCCGAAGGTCAGGCCCCGATCGAACAGCGACTTGGCCATGCTCGCAATCCGGTCCCGCAGCTTTGCCTCGCTCACGGCAGCATCCCCAATGCGTTGGCGAAAAACGTCTTCGAGCCGAAATTTCCGGACTTGAGCGCGAGTGCGAGCGGCCTGTCGCCCACGGCCTCGGTCCACGGAACGCCGGGTGCGATTTCAGGGCCAATGCGCAAGACGGTCACCCCAAGGGCCGAGACGACGGCACCGGCCGTCTCGCCCCCGGCGACGACGAACCGGGAGAAGCCGTTGCCAGAAAGCACGGCGGCAATCCTCTCGAAGGCGGATTCGAACATGCGCCCCGCCTGCTCTACGCCATAGCGCGCCTGCACCGCCGAGACCTCCTCCGGCCCGGCAGAGGCATAGACGAGTATCGGCTCCTCGGCCGGGCGGGCGAGCGCCCAGGCTATGGCGTCCTCGACTTCTCCGGACCCTGCGGCCAGCCCGTCGGGATCGAGCTTGCGGGCGGGCCAGAGGCCCTTGACGGCCGCGATCTGAGCCCTGGTGGCTGCTGAACAACTGCCGGCCAGCACGACCTCCCGGCCTGCGGTCTCCGGCAAGGCCGGCGGGGACCCGGCGGAAAGCAGGCCCGACCTGCGGAAGTTCTCCGGCAGGCCCATGCCGATACCCGACCCGCCGGTGACCAGCTTGTGGTCCGAAGCCGCCTCGCCGATCAGGCGCAATTCGGCGTCCGCAACAG
>MPNF01000093.1 GCA_002238885.1 Alphaproteobacteria bacterium bin95
CGCTCGGCACCGACATCGTCACCGTGCAGGTCGCGAGCGGCTACCAAGGGCCCGGCATCCGGCTCGACGAGGCGCTGGCGCTGGCGGAGTCGCTGCCCGAGATCTCCACGGCGGCGCCGACGGTGCCCGGCGGCGGCGGCTTCGTCCATGCCGGGCGGCGGGTCGGCAGGGGCTCCATGAAGGGGGTCACGGCGTCGTACGCCGACCTTGTGAAGCTCGAACTGGCCCGGGGGCGGTTCGTCTCGGACCTCGACGCGGGGACCCTCTGGTGCGTCGTCGGCGCCAAGGTCGCGGCCGCCATCCGCCGGGCCGGCACGCTCGACCCGATGGAAGCCGAGCTCGAGATCGAGGGGCGCTTCTACAGGGTCGCCGGCGTGCTGGAGAGCCGTGAGGACTCCTACGGTTCCCCGGTCCGGGTCAACGCCGACGAGTCGGTGTTCGTCGCCGCGGTCACCGCCTGGCGGGTGACACCCGAACCCAAGGTCTCGTTCATCGTCGCCCGCGCCGCGCCGGGCGTCCACTACGAGGACGCGGTCGCGGCGGTCGAGGCCTGGTTCCGGCAGCGCGATCCCCGGCTCAAGCTCGAGGTCAGCAGCGCGAAGCAGCTGATCGAGCAGATGGAGTCGCAGCTCGGCGTGATGACCCTGCTGCTGGGCGCCATCGGCTCCATCAGCCTCGTCGTCGGCGGCATCGGGGTGATGAACATCATGCTGATCTCGGTAACGGAGCGCCGGCGGGAGATCGGCGTGCGCCGGGCGCTGGGGGCGAGCCGCGGCGACATAAGGCGCCAGTTCCTGGTCGAGTCGATCATCCTCACGCTCGCCGGGGGCCTTGTCGGCCTCGCGATCGGCAGCGCCGCCACCTGGGGCATCTGCAACTACACCGAGTGGGATTTCTTCGTCTCGACGCTCTCCGTGGTCGTCGGGCTCGGCGTCTCCTCGGCGATCGGCGTGTTTTTCGGCCTCCAGCCGGCCCACCAGGCCTCCCGTCTGGATCCCATCGTCGCCCTGCAGGGGGAGTGAACCGCTTCACAGCGAAACGCCCGGCCCGAACTGTGCGCGCCGGCATGATGAAAGGACATGCAGCTTATGCGAATTCGTATCCTGGCGGCGCTTGCCGCCCTTGCCTTCCTGGCGCCCGTCGCGGCGGACAGCCACTCGAATCACGAGCCGGCCCCGGACAAGGCGGCAATCGAAGGAATGGTCCGCGATTACCTGCTGAAGAACCCCGAGGTGATCGAGGAGGCCATCGGGATCCTCCGGGCGAAACGGCGGGAGGAGGATCGCAAGCGCGCCGAGGCCGCCATAGCCGAGAACGGGGAGGCGCTCCGCGAGCACCCGATGTCGCCGGTCTCCGGCAACGCGCAAGGCGACGTCACTGTGGTCGAGTTCTTCGACTATCGCTGCGGCTTCTGCAAGCGCACCCTGCCGGCGATGGAGGCGCTGCTGAAGGAGGATGCGAATGTGCGCGTCGTCTGGAAGGAGTTCCCGATACTCGGACCCGTCTCGGTATTTGCCGCCCGCGCGGCGATGGCGGCCGACCGGCAGGGCAAGTACTACCCCTTCCATCTCGCGCTGATGAAGGAGCCGGAGCTCACCGACGGCAAGGTGGTGGAACTTGCCGTCGGAGCCGGGCTCGACATGGAGCGCCTCCGGCGGGACATGGAGGACCCGGCCATTCAGGCCTATCTCGACGAGACCCGCGCTCTGGCGCAGCAGATCGGCATCGACGGCACGCCGGCCTTCGTGATTGGCGGCAGGCTGGTCGGCGGCGCCGTCGATGCGGCCCGCATGAAGGAGCTTGTCGCCGCCGCCCGCGCGGACGGCAACCGGGGATGAGGGGAGCGGCAGGATGAAGATCGAGACGCGCGAGGAAGGTTCGACCGTCGTCATCTCCCCGTCGGGGCGGCTGGACGGGGTCGGCGCGCCGGCGCTGGAGGCGGAACTCTCCGGTGTCGCCAGGCGCGGCCGCCGCGTGGTGCTGGACGGGCGCGGGCTCGACTTCATCAGCAGCGCCGGGCTCCGCGCGCTCCTCGTCGGCGCGAAGGCCTGCGCAGAGCAAGGCGGCGAACTCGCCATCGCCGCGCTCCGGCCCGAATGCCGGGCGGTCATGGAGGCGAGCGGCCTGCTGGCCTTCCTCGACTACTACGAGACGGGGGTGGCCGCGCTCGTCGCCGGTCCCCGCCCGCGGGACCGCGCAGGCGGGGCCGCGATAGGAATCGGCGAGCGGCATGAGGGGCCCGCCGTCGTCCTCCTGCTGGCCGGCCGCCTGGACAGCAGCAGCGCGCCGGTGCTGACGGCGCGGATCGCCGCCAGCGTCAAGCGCGGGGGCGTCCATGTGGTGCTGGATTGCGAAGATCTCGACTATATCAGCAGCGCCGGGCTGCGCGCCGTGCTGATGGGCGCCAGGGCCTGCCGGCGGGAGGGCGGAAAACTCGCCGTCGCCGCGCTCGCGCCGCAATGCCGGACCATCATGGAGATGAGCGGCTTCCTGTCGGTCATCGACTACCGGGAAACGCGCGAGGCCGCGCTCGCCACGATGGCGTCCCGGTAGGTGCGGCTGCGCTCGTCGATCGGGCTGTCCTTGGCGTATTGCACCGGGAAGCCGTGCGCGAGGCCCTCGGAGACCTGCTCTTGGAAGTCCTTCAACGTAGCTCGACTACAAGATCAACGGCGTCGACGACTTCCCGCCCCGGAACACCGCGCCGACAGCAGATCCGGAAGCTGACGCCCGATCCTGGAAGGGCGATCACACCGGATGCTTACCTCGCCGCAGAAGATTTTCGAAGGAGTTGCATGAAATCGATCCTTTCGCCAACAGCCGCGCAGTCAATTCAATGTGTAGTTTGTCGAATTATATGTAGTTAATATCACTGGATAAAACTACAATTTATGGCTTCAAATGACTACATGTACAGGCACTCTGAAAAGATTTTGTTATAGACCGACAAAACAAATAGTATTGGTATAAATAATTGGCATATTCAAGAATACTCTTGTTCCCAAAGGGACGAACATCGTTCGAAATATCTGAAGAGCCGGAGGAGGCTGAAAAATGAACTATCTGAAAAAGTCGACAATCCCAAGCATGGCGTTTGCTTTGGCATTCGCCATGGCCTTGTCACCGTTGACCGTCGAGGCCAATTCCGACGACGCGGCCTGGGTCGCGCAGTGCGTCGATGAATGGAACGATTCGGCGGCAAGCGACTACTGTGCCGATGCGACGGTTACCCGCGTCAGGGCAGGCACCGACCATGGCAAGTGCGACATAACCGTAGGGTGTTACGTCACGGCCACCGTCAACACGGACCCGTCCAACGAGTTCACCTGGGCCATCGGTCTCACGAACTACAAGGCCACCCTCGCCGACACGGACGACCTCATCCTTTGTATGACGCCCAACTTCTACCTCAGCACCGGCTATCAGCTGAATATCCGGACATCGTGCGGCACCACCGAGACAAGCGCCAGCACCGCGGTCGCTTCCGGCCTCGCGGCACCGGCCGAGAACACCGGATCGTCGTCCAACTAGCCCGGTCGGACCTCTTACGCGCCTGCGTTGCCGTTGCATTGAACTTGCGGCGGCAACGCAGGGCAACATCGGCTTCGGGACGAGCATGGCTGCGCGCCCCGGCGGGAAAAGGAAGATCCGGCGCCGCCCTATGCCCCTTGCAGCGCCGTCACGGGGTCCAGCCTGGCGGCCTGGTACGCGGGATAAAGGCCGAAGAAGATGCCGGCCCCGCCCGCAACCAGTGCGCCGAGCGCGGTGCCGCCCCAGGAAAGCGCGAATTCCCACCCCGTGAACCGGCAGATGCCGTATGTCGCGCCGACGCCCAGAAGAACGCCGAGAACGCCTCCCAACAGCGACAGGATGACGGACTCGGCCAGGAACTGCCCCTGGATGTCCCAGCGCCTTGCGCCCAGCGCGCGGCGAATGCCGATTTCCTTCCTGCGCTCGGTCACGGCAACGAGCATGACGTTCATCACCCCGACTCCTCCGACGAGCAGCGAAATTCCCCCTACCGCTCCGAGCAGCAGAGTGTAGAGGCGCATCTGGCGGTGCATGTGCTCGATCAGCTCCTCGGCGCTCCGCACCTGTACCCCGGCCGCAGGCGCTCGGGTCTCGAACCAGGCCTGGAGCTCTTCCGCGGCCTGCCGGTAGTGCGTGTCGGGGGCCATAAGAGCCAGAATGTCGCGCAGGGTCTCCGCCGGGGCTACGCGGGCGGCGGTTTCGATGGGAACGAAGACGGTTTCGTTGACGTTGAAGGGGCGCTGTCCCGTGGCGGCCCGGCGGAGCGCCCCGACGACGGTGAAGACCGTCTCCCCGATGCGTACCGCCTCGCCGACGACCCGGCCCCCCCTGGCCTGCCGGAGCGCCTCCGCGAGCTTCGCGCCGAGAGTGCAGAAATACCGGCCGCCATCGAGCCTGGAGACGAACCGCCCCTCGGCGACAGCCAGCCGGCCAAGCTCGGCGAACGCCATCGTGGTCCCGGCGATTCGCGCGAGCGCCGTCTCCGTCCCTCCGAGCACGACATGCGACGCGGCGATGGTGTAGGGCGCCGCCTGTCCGATGGACGGCAAGGACACGATCCCCTCGGCGGCGGCGAGCCCGAGCGAAATCCGGCGCGCACCCCGGGTTCGCGCGCGCAGCCGCACATTCAGGATTTCGGTGCCGAGCTCCTGGAACTGCCGGGCCGCCTCGACCTTTGCGATCGTGCCGACGGAGATCATGCTGCTCACCGAGGCGATGCCGATGGCGATTCCGATGAGCGCCAGCGCCGTCCGATACCCCGCCATCAGCAGGCTTGAGCACGCCTCCGCCAGATTGGCCCGGCCGAACGGTCCCAAGGCGCTAATCCGGCCTCGCCGCGCGATCCGGGCCGCGAGGATGTTCGCGGGCTCCCGTCCGGCTCACGGCATCACTACCCTGTCTCCCTGTGCGAGACCGCTCAGGACTTCGACCGAATCGAGCGTGGTGATTCCGGTCGCCACCTGGACAATGCGCTCTTCCCCCGTTTTCTCGTCGCGCACGCGCACACGCGGGATCCCCTGGGAGAGGTCCACGGCGCCCACCGGCACGACGAGGGCGCGCTCGTTCTCGTAGACCACAATCTCCATGTCGGCCGACATGCCGAGACGCACCGCCTTGCGCTGCTCCTCGTCCAGCCGGTCCACCGCTGCGGCAATCCTGAAGACCGGCAGGTTGCGCTGGCCCGGCGGCCGGAACGCCCGCGAGGAAACACGCACGACCCGCCCTTCGAGCACGATGCCCGGAAAGGCGGGGCCGGAAATCCGCACGGCATGCCCCGGCCGGATGCGGCGGACATCCACTTCGTCGACCAAACCCGACGCCTTGATGCCCTGCATGTCGCCGATGGTGACGAGATGCGCCCCGGCCTCGACCTTGCTTCCCGTCGTCAGCCCGTCCCCTCGGCTGCCTGTTCCTTCGCCGATGCGCAGCACGACGCCCGCGACCGGCGCAATCACCGACGCATTCCGCAGGATGCCGTCGATCCGTTCGAGGTCGCTCCTGGCGTTTTCCAGTTCGAGGCGGGCTACCTCGCGGTTTTCCCGTCCCTTGACGAGCACGGCGCTCAGGTCCTGCTCCGCCGACTCCAGGTCGAGGACCCGCGTGCGGTGCTCGCGTTCCGCCGCGCCCTTCCTGGCGGCGGGCGCAAGCCCCTGGTCCACCAGGAACGTCGTCTCCACGATCTTGGTGTTCGACGCTTCCAGCGCAATCCTGGCCTTGGTCACGGCGCGCTTCGCCTTGGACGCCTCCGAGCCGTTCGGCCAGTCGGCGAGCGTTCGCATCTGCGCCTCCGCCTTGAGCCAGGCCGCCTGCGCCTTTCGGCGCTGGACTCGAACCTCGCCTACATCGAGCGTCAGCAGCGGCTGCCCGGCGCCGACGCTCTCCCCGAGCGTTACATGCACCGTTCCGACCTTGCCATCGACCGGGCTGGCTACCGCGATCTCGCGAAGCGGGTCGATTGCGCTCGCCACCGTGATCGTCGAAGCGATGCGCCGGGGCTCGACCGTAAGCAGGCGCACGTCTCCCGGCGCTTTCGCGGCCTGCGTCGACGGCGCGCCGAAGAGCGAGGCGGACGATCCGTCCCACAGCCAGACTCCGAGCCCGGCGGCGAACACGATCCCGCATGCGGAGGCCATGAGCCTGACCGCGCGGACTTTCCGCAGCAGCCCATTGAGCTCAAGATTCCGCTCCTCGAGGCTGCGAAAGGCGCCCTGCAACTCCAGATGCTTGGCTTCCACATCCTTCGCGAGCGCGATTTCCTTGGCCCGCAGGCTTTCGAGCTCGGAGATATCGCTGAAGACCGCGACGACGCCCCGGCGGCCATTCTCCGCTTCGCCGGACAGCTTGCGCAGGTAGGAGGTATCGACCGCCAGCGGCACCGCGCGCCCCGCCACCCGGACGGTCGCGACCCGCTGGTGGCCGACGACCCCCTCATGGATGGCCGCCAGCACGGCCTCATTCAGCTCGTCGAAGGCTTCGTCGACGAAGAAGACCTCGGCGAAGCTCCGGTGCAGAACGGCATCGCGGTCGAGGCCCAGAAGCGCCGAAGCTGCCGGGTTGAAGGTCTCGATCCGGCCTTGCGCGTCGATGAGCATGACGCCGCATGTCATGCTGTCGCAAACCGCACGGTAGATGGAGGCCGGGTCTTTCAAATCCATCGGCTCCATTCCTGCAACCGTTTCAGGCCCCATTCGCAATCTCTCGTTTGGCCGAAACGCCGTTGCGGGACGCCAGAGCAAACAGCCGTCTCCGGGGTTCCGCCGTCCTATTCCGACGACGATGCGGTCGCATTCGGATCCGGGAGGCCGGCGCTTGTCGCCACGCTTGAGGCCGTTTGTCCCGCGCTGCAGCCGACACCGGAGCTGACAAGATATCCGGTAGTGCTCGCGTCGCTGGCGGCGAAGCAGAAGTCAACATCGTCCATGTCGTCCTTCGCAAGGACACGGTTCAGGGTTATCGCCCATGTTTGCGATCTGGAAGGACTGGTGTTGATGGTGACAGTGATGGAGCAGCTTGCGTTGACCCGGCAGTCGCCGGCATTGCCGTCATTGTCCCTCGGGTCGCGCCCGAACACCGCAGTCGTGCAGAAGCCGGACGCCGGGGAATCGGCCCACGCGTCGCTACATTCCTGAATGTAGGAATCGGCCACCGCGGCCTGTTGAACCACTCCTCCGAGCGGCACGGCGAGCGCCAGGGCGGCCAGTTCGTATTTCACGCCCGACGGTATGTATGTGCCGGACGCCGCCCGTTCCTCCCTGCAGCTCTTTGCGTCTTCCGCCGCCGACACGGGAGCAGACGCTTCGCCCATGCCCTTCCACCTCGTCAGCTCGCTCACTGCGAAACCTCCCTTGTCGTTCCCGGCGATTCCGGTCGATGGTCTCCTCCTTCGGGGCAGGATCGGTCGCTGTGTATGTCGACTATCGACGACACCACCGTCGCTGCGCCGGCGCCATGGGGCGGCGATGGAAGGCGTTTCCCAGGCGTCGGGTCGACACGACCGGACCTTCAGCTAGTCGTTGAACTGGCCGCCGACCGCCTGGGCCGCCGTATATTCGCCGTCGTTGCAGGAGGTCCGGATTGTCGCCGTGTACGAGAAATCGGCTTCGGAGTCCGCCGTCGGCGGCGCGATGCAGATGACGATCTCGTCGACGTCCGCAGCGCCGACCGTCATGCTGAGGGACGGGGTCAGCGTGACGCTGCTTGCGCCGCCCGAGCCGTAGGTAAAGGTGACGCTGCAACTCCCGTTGACCGTGCATCGATCGTCCTGGGTGGTAACCTCCGCACCGGAGCAGTAGGTTCCGGCGGGGGCGTCGGACCAATTGCTGCATAGAGCCCTGATGGCGCCGGCCGGGCCGCCGCTCGCGAGCAAGAGCCCCGCCGCCAAGGCCAGCGCGGGCGCCACGCCCGCGATTTTTGAATTTGTCCGATAGCTCATTGTCCAGCCTCCTCCGTCCGTCGTGAGGTTTCGAACGGCATTCACCCTATTCAGGACGAAATTATTATCCGATATTTCACTTGTTAACACCAATATTATTTGTTTTGTGGGCTTATTTCAAAATTTTCGAAGTGTTCACGGATATGCAGTAATTTTAAGCTTTTATTTGTAGTTTAATCCAGTGTTTTTTCACTACACATAAATCGAAGAACTGCACACTGAATTGACTGCGCGGTTGTTGGCAAAGGGATCACTTTCATGCAACCTCTTCCAAAACTTCCTGCAGCGAAGCATGGAAGGCAAGCGATACGGGCGAAACACTCGGATTTCAGTTTGACGAGCGGGGAAATTCCATGGAAACAAGCGGTCGAGCCGGTTGTTGGGTAGGCGATGCGACCGTGGGCGGATGCTGCGGGGTGCGGCCCGCTGTTGCGGCATGGCGGTCCTTCGGTCAGGGAGGCCTCGCTGGCGTGGTCTTACCTCCCGCTACCGGCCGGCGCGGAACGATCGACGGCAAGGCGGCGGCGCGGGACATGGGTTTGCGTGCCTGATTCTTGCAAGAGTTCGGAGCCAGCGCTGCTCGGAAACCTTGACGGAACCGGCAAGCAAGCGGGAACGAAAAACTGTCTGGCGCCGGCCCTGGTAGCAGCGGCCCTTGCGCTTGCCCTGCTGCTCGGCGCCCCGCAACAGCCCGCACACGCCACGAGCGCATCCGTCAGGCTTGGCGAGTGCAACGACGAATGGGATGACGCGCCCGCAAATCAATACTGCCCCCGCGCGACCGTCGCGGTCCATACGGCCGCGGGAGCGCAACAGGGATATTGCGTCGTGAACGGAAGGTGCTCGATCACGGTTTCGGTTGACGGCCAGGACACCGCATACACGCCGACCATGGACCTCATCCTCTCGAAAGACAGTACCGATACCATCGACATCTGCTTCCAGCTGGTGACCTTATCCTCCCTCGGCACAGGATCCGC
>MPNF01000094.1 GCA_002238885.1 Alphaproteobacteria bacterium bin95
GGCCCCGGATCGACGAGATTGACCCGTAGCGCCGTGCGCGCCGTCTCCGCCGCATAGACGCGGACCAGCGCCTCGAGCGCAGCCTTGCTCGCGCCATAGGCCCCCCAATAGGCGCGGGAAACGGAACCGCAGGTTGTGAACACCGCCCGGCCCGCCGACGCGCGCCGAAGCAGCGGGTCCGTAACCCGGATCAGGCGCATGGCGGCGGTAAGGTTGGTGTCGAGCACGCGCCGCCAGGCATCGTCGGCTGTCTGGTGTGCCGGGCCGAGCGTGCCGAGCTCGGCGGCGCAGGACACCAGAATGTCCAGCCGCCCGAACCGCGCGCCGAGCGCGGTGACGGCCCGTTCCAGGTCTCCGGGCGCAGTAAGATCGAGCGGACAGAGCGTGGCCTCGCCGCCCGCCGCGCGGACCGCATCGTCGGTCTCTTCCAGCCCGCCAACCGTGCGGGCGAGCAACACGACATGGGCGCCCGCGCCGGCCACTCGCAGTGCCGCCGCCCGGCCAAGCCCCCGAGAGGCCCCGGTCACCAGCGCGACCCGGCCGTCGAGCGATTTCGGCTCCGGCACGGGCGGCTGGCTCAGGCTAGTTCGTCGAGCAGCGACATCCGGTCGGCGGCCGCGCCGTCCCGCCGGTCGAGCAGGTCAATCGGATAGTCGCCGGTGAAGCAGGCGTCGCAGAAGGCCGGCGCCGCGCCGCGCCCTCCCGCCTCGCCGAGGGCGCGGTAAAGCCCGTCCAGACCGATGAAGGCCAGCGAATCGACGCCGATCTCCTGGCGCATCCGCTCCAGGTCGAACCGGGCGGCCAGCAGCGTGTCGCGGCGCGGCGTGTCGATGCCGTAGAAGCAGGAATGGGTCGTCGGCGGGCTGGAAATGCGCATGTGCACCTCCGCCGCGCCGGCATTGCGCACCATTTCCACGATCTTGGTCGAGGTCGTGCCGCGCACGATGCTGTCGTCCACGAGAACGACGCGCTTGCCGGCCAGCACCGCCTTGTTGGCATTGTGCTTCAGGCGCACGCCCAGATGGCGGATCTGCTGCGTCGGCTCGATGAAGGTCCGTCCGACATAGTGGTTGCGGATGATGCCGAGGCTGAACGGCAGGCCCGCCTGCTGGGCGTAGCCGAGCCCGGCGGGCACGCCGGAATCCGGCACGGGCACGACGACATCGGCCGGCGCCGGCGCCTCGCGGGCCAGTTCGCGCCCGATCTCCATCCGCGCTTCATAGACGCTGCGGCCGAACACGGAGCTGTCGGGCCGCGCGAAATAGATGAGCTCGAAGATGCAGGGCCGCGGCCGGATCGGGGCGAAGGGGAAATGGGACTCGATCCGGCCCCCGTCGACCACCACCATCTCGCCGGGCTCGACATCGCGGACATAGTCGGCGCCGATGATGTCGAGTGCGCAGGTCTCGGACGCGAGGATCCACGCCTCGCCCAGCCGCCCGAGCACCAGCGGGCGCACGCCGTGCGGGTCGCGCACGCCGAACAGCTTGCTGCGCGATATGGCGACGAGGGAGTAGGCGCCCTCGACCTCTGCCAGCGCCTCGACGATCCGGTCCACCAGCATCTGTTTCCGGCTGCGCGCGATCAGGTGGATGATGACCTCGGTGTCGGTCGTGCTCTGGAACAGCGCGCCTTTGCCGGCCATCTCGCGCCGGATCGACAGCGCGTTGGTCAGGTTGCCGTTGTGGGCCACCGCGACGCCGCCGAAAGCGAAATCCGCAAACAGCGGCTGGATGTTGCGGGCAACCGGCAGGCCGGTGGTCGAATAGCGGTTGTGGCCGATCGCGATCGTGCCCTGAAGGCGCCTGATCGCCTCCTCATTGCCAAAGGTCTCGCTGACCTGGCCCGGCCCGCGCAGGCTGTAGAACTGCTCGCCGTCGCAGGACACGATGCCGGACGACTGCTGGCCGCGATGCTGGAGGGCGTGCAGGCCGAGCGCGGTGTGCGCGGCGGCGTCGGCGTGGCCGGCGATGCCGAACACCCCGCATTCCTCATGCAGCTTGTCGTCGTCGAAGGGGTGAACGGCTCGCAAACGGGCCTCCCGTCACCGGCTCCCCTCGATCAGGCGGTCGAGGTTGCGGCGATCCTGTTCCTTATACCCCTTGGGCGGAGCTTTTGCAGTCGTTTCCGGCTCGGCCTCGGGCCGCTCCAATTTTTCGTACAGGCGCTTGGCGTCCTCGACCCGCTCGATCTCGCGCTGGATGCGGTCGGCCTCCGAGGAGCCGTAGTCGGCCAGGCGCGGTGGCAACAATTGCTCAATCTGGCGGGCACCCGTCTCGATCATCGGGATGCTGCGCGCTTCGCGTACCCAGCCCGGCTGGTCTTGGGGCGGGACGACGCGCGAACCGACCAGATAGAGCACGCAGATGATGACCGCGCCCCTGATGATGCCGAACAGGAAACCCAGCGCGCGGTCCAGCGCGCTGTGGCTGGAACGCTCGACCCGGCCGGCGATTCGCCCTGTAACGACCGAGAACAGCACAAGCGCGGCAAGGAAACTGCCCGCGCCGGCTGCGATCCGGGCCAGCAGCGGCTGCTGGATGTAGACGCCGAGCGCTGCGCTCAGCGGCGTGAAGGCAAGCCAGGCCACGACGGCCGCGCCGATCCAGCTTGCCAGCGAAAACACCTCGCGCACGAAACCGCGCAGATAGGCAACGATGGCCGAAATCACGACCACGGCGAACAGGGCGAGGTCCAGCGCGTAGATGTCGGTCATGCGCGCCTGGCCGCCCGCCGTCCGGCGCCGAGTCGTGCGGCCAGTTCCGCCACATGGCCGACGGTCTCGATGCGCAGGCCGCCGCCGCCCGGCGGCTGTCTGGCGGCGGGGATCACGGCGGCCTCGAAGCCGAGTTTCTGCGCTTCCCGGAGCCGCGCATCGCCGTGAGCGACCGGGCGAACCTCTCCGGTAAGGCCGATTTCGCCGAACCACACGCTGCCCGCCGGCGCGGCCGCGCCCTCCAGCGAGGAGACCAGGGCGGCCGCCGCGGCGAGGTCGGCCGCCGGCTCGGAAATGCGCAGCCCGCCCGCGACATTGAGGTAGATGTCGCGCACGCCGGGCGCCGCGCCGCGCGGCGCACCGCCCCCCCCCGCCCGCCATGTTGAGTTGCACCCCGCCCCCGCCGAGCGCGACTCCGGCCCGCGCCTCCAGCACGGCCAGCACCATGGCCAGCCGGCTGGCGTCCCATCCCACCACCGCGCGGCGCGGCGAGCCGGCGGCGGGCGGCCCGACAAGCGCCTGGATTTCGACCAGCAGCGGTCGCGCCCCCTCGACGCCCGCAAACACCGCCGTCCCGGCCAGCGCCGCGCCGTCCCGGCGGTCGCCCAGGAACAGTTCGGAGGGATTGGCGACCTCGCCGAGGCCGCGGTCGGTCATCTCGAAGACGCCGATCTCGTCAGTTGCCCCGTGGCGGTTCTTCACGGCGCGCAATATGCGGAAATGGTGGCCGCGCTCGCCCTCGAAATAGAGCACCGTATCGACCATGTGCTCCAGCACGCGCGGGCCCGCGATGGCGCCGTCCTTGGTGACATGGCCGACGAGCAGCAGCGCCGCGCCGCGCCGGCGCGCGACCTCGATCAGCACCTGGGCCGAGGCGCGCACCTGCGCGACCGACCCTGCGGCCGAATCGAGGCCGTCCAGATGCACGGTCTGGATCGAGTCCACCACCGCGACCTCGCCGCGCTTCGAAAGCGTGGCCGCGATGTCGCCCGCCGCCGTTGCGGCAGCCAGCGAGACCGGGGCGTCGGCCATGCCGAGGCGTCTCGCGCGCATTGCGATCTGCGAGACCGCCTCCTCGCCGGTGACATAGAGGCAGTCCAGGCCCCGGGCGGCGAGCTTAGCCACCGCCTGCAGCAGCAGGGTGGACTTGCCGATCCCGGGATCGCCGCCGATGAGCACGCAGCTTCCCGGCACCAGCCCGCCGCCCAGCACCCGGTCGAACTCGGCGATGCCGGTCGCGCGCCGTTCGACGACCGGCGGGGCGGCGTCGAGCGGCACGAGGTCAAGCGCCCGCCCGGGCCGCTTGGCGGACACGGGTCCGGCCGCCTCCTCCACAAGGCTGTTCCACGCCCCGCAGCTTGCGCAGCGCCCCGCCCACTGGCGCGCCGCCGCGCCGCAGGTCTGGCAGACATAGCTGCGGTCCTTTCGGCTCACCCGCGCACCGCCATGCGGATCGGCCCCGACGCGCGGCCGTGGATGAACTGGTCCACGAATTCGTTACCGCTTGCGTCGATGTCCGCCACCGCGCCCGACCACACGATCCGCCCCTCATGCAGCATGGCGATGCGGTCGGCGATCTTGCGCGCGCTCGCCATGTCGTGGGTGATCGACAGCGCCGTTGCACCCAGCTTGCGCACGCATTCGACGATCAGGTCGTTGATGACATCGGCCATGATCGGGTCGAGGCCCGTCGTCGGCTCGTCGAAGAAGATGATGTCCGGCCGGGCCGCGATGGCGCGCGCGAGCGCCACGCGCTTCTGCATCCCGCCGGAGAGCTCCGCCGGCATGAGTTCGGCGACCTCGGGCCCGAGGCCGACCTGGGCGAGCGTCTCCACCGCGACCGGCTTCGCCTCGCGGCGCGTCCTTTGCCCGGCCGCCACCAGCCCGAACGCCACGTTCTCCCACACGGACAGGCTGTCGAACAGCGCGCCACCCTGGAACAGCATGCCCATGCGCGCATTGACGGCCTCGCGCGCCGCTCCCTTCAGGCCCACCGACTCCACGCCGTCGATCAGGATGCTGCCCCGGTCCGGCTCGACGATGCCGAGCGCGCATTTGACCGTGACCGACTTGCCGGTGCCCGACCCGCCGATGACGACCATCGACTCGCCCGCGCCGATGTCCAGATCGACGCCGCGCAGCACGCTCTTCGCGCCGAAGGCCTTGTGCAGGCCCCGGATGCGGATCTTCGGTTCGCCTGAGCCGCTCATTTGGCGAAGAACAGTTCGGTGATGATGTAGTTGAACACCAGGATGAGGATGGCCGAGGAGACCACCGCATTCGTCGCCGCCCGGCCGACGCCTTGTGCGCCGCCCTCGGAACGGTAGCCGTGATAGCACCCCATGAGCGTGACGAGGAAACCGAACACCGCGGCCTTGACGAGGCCGGAAACGACATCGATCGTCTCCACGAACCGCCATGTCTGGTCGATATAGGCCGCCGCACCGAAGTCCAGCTTGTAGATGCCGACGATATAGCCGCCGAATATGCCGATGACATCGCCGACCAGCACCAGCAGCGGCAGCATGGCGAAGCCCGCGAGGATGCGCGGCGCCACCAGGAACTTCATCGGGTCGGTCGACAGCGTGGAGAGCGCATCGATCTGTTCGGTGACGCGCATGGTGCCGATTTCGGCCGCCATCGACGCGCCGACCCGTCCGGCGACCATCAGCCCCGCCAGCACCGGCGCAAGCTCGCGCGTGATGGCGAGCGACACAACGCCCGCGACCGCGCCCTCGGCGGAGAAGCGCGCAAAGCCGGTATGGCTCTGGAGCGCCAGCACCATGCCGCTGAACAGCGTCGTCAGCGCCACGACCGGCAGCGAGTAGTAGCCGATATCGACCATCTGGCGCAGCAATATGCGCGGATAGAAGGGCGGGCGGACAATGTGCGTCACGGCAGCGAATGCGAACAGCACCAGCCGGCCGATGGCCTCCAGCAGGGCGAGAAAGGCCCGGCCGATTGCGGCCAGGGGGTTCAAGCCCCGGGTTCCCCGCCGCCCGTATAGGTCCGCGCATAGCGCGCGCCGAGCGAAGTGAGGATTTCGTAGCCGATGGTGCCGGCGGCAGCCGCGAGCTCGTCGGCGTCGACGCCCTCGCCGATCAGGACGGCCCAGTCCCCCGGCTTCACGGTCCCCGGCGGCAACCCGGTCACGTCCAATACGATCGAATCCATCGACACGCGCCCGATCAACGGAACCCTGCGGCCGTGCAGCGACGCCTCAGCCCCGGGGCTTGCAGCGCGTAGATAGCCGTCCGCATAGCCTGCGGCAACCGTGGCCAGAACCCGGCCGGCGCGGGTTTCGGCCGTGGCGCCGTAGCCGACCGTCAGGGGCCGGTCCACCTCGCGGACCTGGAGCACGCGGGCCTCCAGGCGGACGACGGGGCGCATCGGGTTGGGCCCGTCCGGTGTCGGGTTGAGGCCGTACAGCGCCATGCCGGGCCGGGCGAGGTCGAACCGGTAGCCTGCGCCGAGGAAGATGCCGGAGGAGTTTGCGAGGCTCGCCGGCGCGTCGAACCGGGCGGCAAGCTCCGCGAACAGGCGGCGCTGGGCTTCGTTCAACGGGTGCTCCGGCTCGTCGGCGCAGGCGAGGTGGCTCATCACCAGCCGGAAGCGCTGCCGGTCGAGCGCCGCCGCGTCCGAGGGGTCGAGGCCGAGTCGGGTCATGCCAGTGTCGATGTGCAGCACGGCGTCTTCGCCCGGCCAGGCGGCGAGGTCGCCCATATGGTTCAGCACCGGCAGCAGGCGGTATTCGCGGTAGAGCGCCTGGAAGCCCTCTACGGGCCCGCTCAGCACGGCGATCTCGGCATCGGGCAGCAGGGCGCGAAGCGCTGCCCCCTCGTCCAGCCCGGCCACGAAGAATGTGCGGCAGCCCGCCCGCTGGAGCGCCGGCGCCACCCGGTCCATGCCGAGCCCGTAAGCGTTCGCCTTGACGACGCCCGCCGACGGCGTCAGCGCGTTCAGCTTGCGCCAGTTCGCGGCGACCGCGTCGAGGTCGATCCGCAGCCGGCCCGGCGGCGCCATCATTCCGGGTTGCCGCGTCATATGCAGGACGCCTCAGACGGGCGGCTCGCCATCTCGGGTCTTTTCGAGGTTGCCGAAGCGGGTGAAGCGGCCTTCGAAATAAAGCTCGACCTTGCCGGTCGGCCCGTGGCGCTGCTTCGCGATAATGACATCGGCCAGATTGTGGACGCGGTCCATCTCCTCCTGCCATTCCCGATGCTTGTCGCTGTTCAGGTCCTCCGGCTCCTGGCGTTCCAGGTAGTATTCGTGGCGGTAAATGAACATCACTACATCGGCATCCTGCTCGATAGAGCCGGATTCGCGCAGGTCCGCAAGGTGCGGGCGCTTGTCCTCCCTCTGCTCCACCGCGCGGGAAAGCTGGGAGAGCGCGAGGATCGGCAGGTTCAACTCCTTTGCCACGGTCTTGAGGCCGCGGGTTATTTCCGAGACCTCCTGCACGCGGTTTTCCGGCCGCCGGCCCCCGCCGGGTTGCATGAGCTGGATATAATCCACCACGATCAGGTCCAGCCGCCCGTTGGTGCGCAGCAGTCGCCGGGCGCGGGTGCGAAGCTGGGAGACGCTGATCGCCGGCGTGTCGTCGATAAACAGTTTCAGATTCTCCAGCTCGCGGCTGGCCTGGACGACCGAGTCGAACTGAGCATTGGTGATGCGCCCGCGCCGAACCTCGTCCGAGGAGACCTGCGCCTGCTCGCCCAATATGCGCAGCGCCAGTTGCTCCGCGGACATTTCCAGCGAGAAGAAGGCGACCGCGTAGCCGTCGATCTCCTGCATCTCGTCGAAACCGTCCCGCTCGCGCAGGCTGGCGCGCCCGGCGTTGAAGGCGATATTGGTGGCAAGCGCCGTCTTGCCCATGCCGGGCCGCCCGGCCAGCACCACAAGGTCGGATTGCTGGAGGCCGCCCAGCTTCGCGTCGAGGTCCCGGAACCCGGTCGTCACCCCCGCCAGACCCTCGCGGTTGAATGCTCGCTCGGCCATGTCGATGGTGGATTCGAGCGTACGGACGAAAGGGCGGAATCCGGTCTGCTCGGCTCCCGTCGTGGCCAGTTCGAACAGGCGGTGCTCGGCCTTCTCTATGCGGCTGGTGGCCGTGAGGTCGAGGTCGCTGTCATAGGCCTCGTTGACGACCTCGCCGCCGATGGAGATGAGCGCGCGGCGCAGGTGCAGGTCCTGGATCGACTGCGCGTAATATTTCGGGTCGATCACGCCGATGGCGCTTGCGGCAAGCTCGGCCAGATAGCGCGGTCCGCCGACATCTGCGAGCCGGTCCTGCTGCTGGAAATAGTCCCGGAGGGTGTCCGGGGTGGCCTGTCCGCCGCGCTCCGTCAGGCGCCGTATGGCGTCGTAGATCCGCCGGTGGCTCGGGTCGAAGAAATGCTCCGCTTCCAGGAAATCGCTGACCTCCTCGAAGATGCGGTTGTCCACGAGAACCGCGCCCAGCAGCGCCATCTCGATCTCCAGATTGGCCGGAGGCTGGCGGTAGGCGGGGTCTTCGTCGGGCGGGGCTTCGAAGGGCGGCTCTTCGGCGAGCCAGGGATCGGCTTGTGCTGTCATGGCAGGGTCATTAGACCGGGGCACCATTTTCGAGTCTCTAAGGATAACTTGGAAAGAAGGGATAACCGCCGCCATGCACCGGCTGATCGCGCTCGAAGGCGCCACGAATTTCCGCGACCTCGGCGGGTACGAGGCCGTTGACGGCCGCCGGGTCCGCTGGCGCCGACTGTTCCGCGCCGACGGGCTGCACGGCCTGACGCCGGCGGACCACAGGACTCTGGAAGCACTCGGCATCGAGGAGGCGCTAGACATGCGCTACGGGCCGGAGCGCGCAGGCGAGCCCGCGCGCCTGCCCGAGTCGGCGGCGAGCGTGCATATCGGCCTTCCCGAGGCTCCGGGCGTCTCGTTGCTGGAGACGCTGAATCTGGGCGGCGTGTCCTCGGCGGAGGTGGCGAAGAGCTGGCTCACGAGGAGCTATGCCGGCTATCCGGAGAAATACGCGCCCGCCTGCCGCGCGATCCTGTGCCGGCTGGTGGCGGTAGACGCGCCGCCGCTGCTCTTCCACTGCACCGCCGGCAAGGACCGCACCGGCTTCGCCGCCGCCGTGGTGCTGGAGGCGCTCGGCGTGCCGCGCGAGACGATCATGGAAGACTACCTCCTCACCAACCGCCACTGGGACCGCGGCAACCGCGAACCCGAAGGCCT
>MPNF01000095.1 GCA_002238885.1 Alphaproteobacteria bacterium bin95
GCTCGTCGAGCGGGTGGCGGCCTTCGCGGTCTTCTATTTCGAGCACCCAGATGTCGGGGTCGCGGGCGGCCTCGCGGGCAATTTCCTCGTCGGCGTCGGCCTCCGGGCCCGGCGGGTGGGCGAGCCAGCGGCGGCGGTCCCCGTCGGTCCAGGCCGGGCGGAGGAGTTGCGCCGTGCCGTCGAGACGGTTGAGTTTGAGCAGCACCGCGCCCGCCCCGTCGAAGCCGCGCCGCACCACCTGCGCCGGGCAGCCGCGAACCGTTGCCGCCCGGATGCAGGCCTGGATATAGACGCGGGCCGTCAGCGCCAAGGCAGCGCCGGGCCTCAGGCGTGTCCGGGCACGATGTGCCGGGCGGGCGAGGGCCGGAAGGTGGCGCGCTTCAGCCAGCGGTTTTCCGTCGGGTCGAAATCGTCCCGCCGATGAAGCAGGAAGCCATTGTCCCAGAGCACGGTGTCGCCGACCTGCCAGTCATGCCGATAGACGAAGCGGGGCTCGGTCGCATGCGCGATCAGCCGGTCGAGCAGGGCGCGACCCTCTCCCGCGTCCATGCCGTCTATCCCGGACATGGTGCCGGGGTCGAGATAGAGCGCCTTGCGCCCCGTCACCGGGTGGGTATGCACCAGCGGGTGGGTGACATCGGGCGTGCGCCGGCGGATGTCGTCTTCCGCCATCTTGTCGATTTCGCCGTAGCCGGCCACGCGCACGGCATAGCTGAAAACGCCCCGCCGCCCCTCGATCTCGGCCTTGAAGCCTTCGTCGAGCGCGTCATAGGCGGCTTCGAGATTGGCCCAGCAGGTGGGTGCGCCGCCGGCCGGCGTCTCGACACAGTAGAGCAGGGACCCCGTGGCCGGATTGGCCATGTAGGACTGGTCGGTATGCCAGGCGAGCTCGCCCTGGCCGATACCGCCGATGGTGTTGCCGCCGGGGCCTCGCATATTGGAGATGTAGGTGATCTCGGGCTGGTATTTCGACGCCCAGTCCTCCCGCACGATCAGCTCCAGCGCGCCGAACCAGGAAGCGGCCTTCGCAAGCTCGGCTTCCGAGAGCGCCTGCCGGCGGAAAACCAGCACGCCGTGTTCGGCAAGCGCGGTATCCAGCGCCTCGCGGGTTTCCTCGTCCGGGTGCTCGTGCAGTGCCATGCCCTCCACGATCCTCGCGAAGCCGTTTTCGGCAGGTCTGAATGTCAGCATGGCCGTCAAAGCTCCTTCAACAGCGCCTCGATATCGTCCGGGCTCTCGACCGCGACGCCGGACATCTCCCGGTCGATGCGCCTGACCAGCCCGGAGAGCACCTTGCCGGTGCCGAGCTCGACCACGCGGTCGATGTCGTTCTCGCGCATGAACATCATACTCTCCCGCCAGCGAACGGTCGCCGTCACCTGGCGCACGAGGAGGTCCGGCAGGTCGGCGGCGCCTTCCACCGGGCGCGCCGTCACATTGGCAACCAGCGGCACCGAAGGGTCTTCCATATCGACAGAGACCAGGGCCTCCGCCATGGCGTCGGCGGCGGGTTGCAGCAGCGAGCAATGGAAGGGCGCACTTACATCGAGCATGATCGCCCGGCGCGCGCCCCGCGCCTTCGCCAGTTCCACCGCGCGTTCGACGGCAGCGCGGTCGCCGCTCACCACGACCTGGCCGGGAGCGTTGTCGTTGGCCGGATCGCAAACCTCGCTTTCTGCCGCCTCGCGGGCAACTTCCGCCACCTGCTCGAAATCGAGGCCGAGCAGCGCCGCCATTGCGCCGGCGCCTACAGGCACGGCGGTCTGCATCGACTGCCCGCGCAGCTTCAGAAGGCGCGCGGTATCGGCGAGCCGGAAAGCTCCGGCCGCGGTCAACGCCGAATACTCACCAAGCGAATGGCCGGCCAGATACAGGCAGGCGGACGGCAGCGAAACGCCGCCCTCGTGCTCCAGCACCCGCATAACGGCCATGCTGTGCGCCATCAGCGCCGGCTGCGCGTTCTCCGTGAGAGTGAGTTCGTCTGCGGGGCCTTCGAACATTAGCCGCGAGAGACCTTGTCCGAGGGCGTCATCGACCTCCTCGAAAACCTCCCGCGCGGCCGCCGAAGCCTCCGCCAGCGCCCGGCCCATGCCGACCGCCTGCGCCCCCTGTCCCGGAAAGACGAAAGCTCGTGCCACGAACCCCTCCCGATGCCCGGTCAACGAAGTGCAATCAAGGCAGGGCCGCAGAGAGTGTCAAGGGCGCATTCCGGCGGCTTGCGCGCATTGCGGGTTCGTGTATAACCCCGGCCCCAGTGCAACTTCCGGGACGAAACGCATCGGCAATGGCTCTTTACGAGAATGTCTTCATAGCGCGTCAGGACATGTCGCCCGCACAGGTGGAGACCCTGGCGGACGAATATGTGTCCGTCATGGAGTCCCTCGGCGGCAAGGTCGAGAAGCGCGAACATTGGGGCCTCAAGACCCTGGCTTACCGGATCAAGAAGAACCGCAAGGGCCATTACGTCCTCTTCAATTTCGATACGAACGGCGACGCGGTGGCTGAACTCGAGCGGCGGATGCGCCTGTCGGAAGACGTGCTGCGCTACCTGACCGTGCGAATCGAGACCGTCGACGAGCGGCCGTCCGTGATGCTTCAGGCCCGGCCGCGCGACGATCGCGGCAGGCGCGATGCGCGCCCGCGCCGGGATGCCGGAGAGCCGAAGCCAGAGGCTGCCGGCGAGCAGCCTGCCGCCGCCGTGTCGGAGGCCGCCCAATGAACGCTGCACCGCGCCGCCCCTTTTTCCGACGCCGCAAGAGCTGCCCCTTCTCCGGGCCCAATGCGCCCGAGATCGACTACAAGGATGTGAAGCTGTTGCAGCGGTTCCTGTCGGAACGCGGCAAGATCGTGCCCAGCCGCATTACCGCCGTCTCGGCGAAGAAACAGCGCGAACTGGCGCAGGCGATCAAGCGTGCGCGCTTCATGGCGCTGTTGCCCTACGTCGTAAAGTAGGTCCAGGACTGCCGCCCGCGCGGATTGGATGGGAAAGGATCTCATCCTCCTGACCGTCGGCGGGCTGGCCGCAGGCGCGCTCTTCGGTTCCATCGTCGCCGGCTCTCTGGGTGCGGCCCTGCTGGCCTATTTCGCCGCAGCGCCGCTGTTCCTTGTGGGCCTGTCCCTGGGTTGGCTGCCGGTTGTCGCCTCGGCACTCGTCGGCGCGGCTGTGGTGGCCGGGATCGTCGGTTTTTTCGCTGCCGGCTATTTCGCTCTCATTATCGGGCTTCCAGTAGCCGTGTTGTGCCGACAGGCCCTGCTCAACCGCCCCGACGGGCGGGGCGGTGTCGAATGGTATCCGCCCGGTCGCCTCGTCGCGGCGCTCACCGCCATGGCGGCTGCAGCTCTGATGGCGATGTTCTCCGTCGCCGTTCTCGAAGGCGTGGATCCGCGACAGGAAGTGCAGCAGACGATCGAGGCGGTTCTGGACGCCGGGATGCCGCCCGAAGTCGCCGAGCGCGCCAAGGAACAGGGTCTGGCAGAACGGGCGGCCTCCTTCCTGCCGGGCGTTGCCGCGGCGCTGCTTTTCCTGACGCTGGCGCTGGACGGCGTGCTCGGCCAGGCCATCGCCGCGCGCCTGAGTATCGCGAAGCGCCCCTCGCCTCCGTGGCGCGAAATGACGCTGCCGGCCTGGCCGTTGTACGCGCTCGGCCTTTCCTGTCTTGCCGGGATTGCCGCAAGCGGAGCGCTGGAGTATATCGGCCGCAATCTGGCTATCGTCTTCGCCGTTCCGTTCCTGCTGCAGGGGCTTGCTGTCGTCCATGCCGTGGCGGCCCGGCTGCCGGGGCGGACGGTCTGGCTGGTCGGTTTCTATCTGCTGGGGCTCCTGATGGCCTGGCCGTTCGTGCTGGTCGCAGCGCTGGGCCTTGCGGAGCCTTATGTCGGTCTGCGCGCCCGTTTCGGGGGCGGTCCGAAGGAGAGTGAGTAATGGAGCTGGTCCTTCTCGAACGGGTCGAGAGCTTGGGGCTGATGGGCGATATCGTCACGGTCAAGCCCGGATACGCGCGGAACTACCTGCTGCCCCAGAAGAAGGCGCTGCGCGCGACGCCCGAGAACATGGCCGTTTTCGAGACGCGCCGCGCGGAGCTGGAAGCACGCAACCTGGAGCGGAAGGGTGAGGCCGAAGGTGTTGCCGGGAAGCTGGAAGGCTTCAGCGTCACGCTGATCCGCCGCGCCGGCGACACCGGACATCTCTACGGGTCGGTCACGGTGCGCGACATCGCCGAGGCAGCCAGCGAAGCGGGCGTCGAGATCGATCGTCGGCAATTGCGGCTCGCGCAACCGATCAAGTCGCTCGGCCTGCACGATATCGCGGTCCAACTGCATCCTGAGGTCCAGGTGCCGATCACCGCCAATGTCGCCCGCACGCTCGATGAGGCGGAGGCGCAGGCGCGCGGCGAGGATGTGCTGGCGATGGACGATGAGGACGCTTATCGTTTCGAGAGCGGACTGTCGGAGTTCTTCGACGACGGCGGATCGGAGCGCAATGGAGAGGCCCGGGCTGAAGCCGGCGAGGCCGAATCGGCCGGGGAAGAACCGCGCGAGGTAAGCTAGGGGTTTGTTGCCCGCCGGCTGCGGCGGGAGGCGGGAGGGAGAGCAGGGCCGATGCTGTTCGCGCCGTTGTTACGCCGGCTCGTCAAATTCGGTACGCTGACCGTAATAGACCCGCGCGGCGGCTCACACAGCATGGAAGGCGCGGGCGGGCCTTCGGTCGCCATCCGCCTGCACGATAGCTCGGTGAGCCGGGGGTTGATCCGCAATCCGGCTCTTGCCATTGGCGAGGCCTATATGGACGGGCGGCTG
This sequence comes from Alphaproteobacteria bacterium bin95, assembly GCA_002238885.1. GTDB lineage: Bacteria > Pseudomonadota > Alphaproteobacteria > Bin95 > Bin95 > Bin95. Next base: position 4,798 of record MPNF01000095.1, read on the forward strand.
ACGGTTGAGCAGGGCACGCTCTTCGATTTCCTCACCATTCTGGTGGTCAACCGCCGCGAGGCGCATCTCGGGCGCTCCAGCGGCCCTGCGGCCCGCGGACGGAAGCTTCTGGGCCGTATGCGTACGCACAACCCGGTGGGCGCTGCGCGCCGCAAGGTTTCGCACCATTACGACCTGAAGCCGGAACTGTTCGACCTGTTCCTGGACAGCGACCGGCAATATTCCTGCGCCTATTTCGCCTCGGACAATGACGACATCGAGACGGCGCAGCGGCGCAAGAAGACGCATCTTGCCGCGAAGCTGCTGCTGCGTCCGGGGAACCGGGTTCTGGACATCGGCTCGGGCTGGGGCGGTCTGGGGCTCTATCTGGCGCAGGAAACGGACGTCGATGTGACGGGCGTGACGCTCAGCCACGAGCAGCACGATCTGTCGAATGCGCGCGCGGTGGAGGCGGGGTTATCGGAGCGTGTGCGCTTCAAGCTGCAGGACTACCGCGAGGAGGCGGGCCGCTACGAGCGGATCGTTTCAGTGGGGATGCTTGAGCATGTGGGGTTGGGCCACTACCGGGAGTTTTTCGGGAAGGTCCGGGAGCTTTTGACGGACGACGGGGTTGCGGTTGTGCACACCATTGGCCGCTATGACACGCCGGGCCCGGTCAACCCGTGGATCGCCCGCTACATCTTTCCGGGCACCTATGTGCCGACGCTCTCGGAGCTGATGCCCGCGATAGAGGAGCAGAACCTTCTGGTGACGGACATAGAGGTATTGAAGCGCCACTATGCGAAGACGCTCAGGGCGTGGCGGGACCGTTTCGTTTCGAACCGGGACCGGGCTTGCGCGATGTATGACGAGCGTTTCTGCCGTATGTGGGAGTTCTACCTCACCGCCTGCGAGGTCGGCTTCCTGTCGAAGGAGCTCAATGTCTTCCAGATCCAGCTTGCAAAGGATCTGGATGCGGTGCCGGAGACGCGGGACTATATCCATCAATTCGAGGCCGCGCATTGACGGGCGCGCGGCAGGCGTAGCGCAATCGAAAAGCCAGGGAGGGCGGGCCCATGCTGTATCTGCCGTTTCTGCGCCGGTTCGTCGAAGTCGGGGTGCTGACGGTCATCGACTCGAACGGCGCCGCACACCGTCTGGAAGGCAGGGAAGGCCCGTCGGCGACAGTGCGTCTGCACGACGCTTCAGTCGCGCGCGCCATGTTCCGGAATCCGGCGCTTGCTGTTGGCGAGGCCTATATGGACGGGCGCCTGACGGTCGAGGAGGGCACGCTGTTCGACTTCCTCACCATCGCTCTCGTCAATCAGCGCCGCGCTCGCCTACGGGGCGATTCCGGTGTCCTGGACTTCGCACGAAGGCTTATGGGCCGGTTGCGGACGCATAACCCGGTTGGCGCGGCGCGTCGCAAGGTATCGCACCATTACGACCTGAAGCCGGAACTGTTCGATCTGTTCCTGGACAGCGACCGTCAATATAGCTGCGCCTATTTCGCCTCGGACAACGATGACATCGAGACGGCGCAACGGCGCAAGAAGACGCATCTTGCCGCGAAGCTGCTGCTGCGTTCGGGGGACCGTGTTCTGGACATCGGCTCGGGCTGGGGCGGCCTGGGGCTTTATCTGGCTCAGGAAACGGACGTGGATGTGACGGGCGTGACGCTCAGCCACGAGCAGCATGAGCTTTCGAATGCGCGTGCGGTGGAGGCCGGCCTTTCCGAGCGGGTTCAATTCAGGCTCCGGGACTACCGCGAGGAGACGGGCCGCTATGAGCGGATCGTTTCAGTAGGGATGCTGGAGCATGTGGGGCTGGGCCACTACCGGGAGTTTTTCGGGAAGGTCCGGGAGCTTTTGACGGACGACGGGGTTGCGGTTGTGCACACCATTGGCCGCTATGACATGCCGGGCCCGGTCAACCCCTGGATTACTCGCTACATCTTCCCAGGCGGATACCTGCCGACGCTTTCGGAGCTGATGCCTGCAATAGAGGAGCAAAACCTTCTGGTGACGGACATAGAGGTATTGAAGCGCCACTATGCGAGGACGCTAAGGGCGTGGCGGAACCGTTTCGTTTCGAACTGGGACAAGGCGCGCGCGATGTATGACGAGCGCTTCTGCCGTATGTGGGAATTCTACCTCGCCTCCTGCGAGGTCGGTTTCATGCACAACATCGTGACCGTATTCCAGATCCAGCTTGCGAAGGACCCGGACGCCGTGCCGGAGACGCGGGACTACATTCACGACTACGAGGCCGCGCACTGATGGACGCGGGGCACACGGTAGGCGCCGCCGACGTGTTGGCCCGGCGCGTCGCTGACGCGATGTACGAGCAGGACGACGCCTCGCGCAATCTCGGCATCCGGCTGGAGGCGGTGGGCGCCGGCTGGGCGCGCATGTCGATGCCGGTGACGGAAGGGATGCTGAACGGCCACCGCGTCTGCCATGGCGGCTATGTCTTCTCGCTCGCCGATTCCGCCATGGCCTTCGCCAGCAACAGCCGCAACCGGGTCTCCGTGGCGCAGTTCTGCTCCATTACCTTCCTGCGTCCGGGCCGGCCGGACCAGGTTCTGCTGGCCGAGGCACGGGAGCAGGCGGATGCCGGGCGCACCGGCTTGTATGCGGTCGAGGTGCGCGAGGAGGACGGCGAAATCATTGCTGTCTTCTCGGGCGCCGTCCGTCGGCTTGGCGAACGAACCATCGTTTGAGAGGTGGGCGCAGCGCCCCTCAACTGCTGCCGAGCTCTGGCCCCGCCTTCGGCTTACGCCGGTCCTCGCCTTTCAGGAAGAGCGGCACGGCGAGCGCCAGAGATGCGCCCGTTTCCGGGTCGTCGCAGGGGATGAGCGCGCCGCTTTCCCGCATCTGGGCATCGTTCGGGATGTCGGCGAGTGTGCCGATCTCGCCGAAACTGACGGCATGGCGGATGAGGATTTCGCGCCAGTCCGGCCAGTCGCGGGCGGCGAAGACGGCGTCGAGATCGGCGATCAGCGCGTGGCGGTTGGCTACCCGCGCCGGCCGGTCCCGGTAGCGCGGATTGTCGAGCCATTCGGGCTTGCCGAGTGCGGCGACCAGCTTCGGCCAGTTGCGGTCTTCCGGCAGCAGCACCAGATGGAACCAGCGGCCGTCCCGGCAGCGGTAGAGGTTGTGGAGCGCGTTGGCGGCGTCTTCGCGCGCCGGTCGCTGCTTGTGCTCCGCGCCGCAAAGCATGGCGCTGGTCTGGAAGGCGTTCCACCAGAGGCCATTCGCCATGAGGTTGGTGGAAACGGCGCCGCCCTTGCCCGTGCGCTCGCGGCGGTAGAGCGCCATCATCACGGCGGCGAAGAGCGTCATGGCGGTCGGATGGTCGCCCATGCCGGGGAGCGAACGGGCCGGCGGCGAATCGGGTGCAGGGCGCACCATGTCCATGAGCCCGGAGCGCGCCCAGAGCGCCGTCGAGTCGAACCCGGTGCGTGCGGCTTCGGGGCCGGTCTCGCCATAGGCGGTGACCGAGGCGTAGATCAGCCGCTCGTTCAGCGGCAGCAGATCCTCATCGCGGATGCCCAGCCGTGCGCGCGTTCCAAGCGGCGAGTTGGTGATGAAGACATCCGCCTCGCGCACCATGTGGTAAAGCCGGGTGCGGTCCGCCTTCCGTTTCAGGTCCAGGACGAGGCTGCGCTTGTGCCGGTTGTCCATGTTGAAGGGATAGTTGAAGGGCGTGGGCGGGTTGCCGGGTGCGCCCACGGACTGGCGGAACGGGTCGCCGTCCGGCGGCTCGATCTTGACCACATCCGCACCGAACTCCCCCAGAATCATCGCGGCCGCTGGACCGGCAATAAAGGTCGCCGCCTCGATAACTCTGATTCCGTCGAGCAGCACGGATTCTCTCCTCTGGCAGACGCCGCCGGCGCCGCCCATGAGGACGGCGCCGGCGCCTCTACGATTTCCGGGTTGGGGACTTCGCCGACGCTACTTGAACAGCACCGATGGCAGCCAGAGCGCGACCTCCGGCACGAAGAACACGATGGCGAGGCCGACGCATTGCAGCATCATGAAGTCGAACATGCCGCCATAGATCTTCAACAGGTCCCATTGAGGCGCCACCGACTTCAGGTAGTAGGCGGCCATGGCAACCGGTGGAGACAGGAATGCTGTCTGCAAAT
>MPNF01000096.1 GCA_002238885.1 Alphaproteobacteria bacterium bin95
TTTGATCGGAATTCGCGCCGTGACCACGGCCTCCGATATCTTCGCGGCTACCACTCGCTGCACGTCCGCGTAAGGGTCCGTGCTCCCCGTCGACGACGACACGCCTCCGACCGAGAACGCCTGCCCGGTCGTAACCGACCCTTCGACGTGGTCCGCGACGACGATGCTCCCGCTCATGACGTCCGTCACCTTCAGGTCCACTCCCAAGCCCACCGTGGCCTTCTTGGTCGAGAGCATCGAACCGATCTTACCGAGGTTGCCCCCGAAGGCTTGCAGACCCTTGGTGGAGAAGCCCTCGCTGCCCTTGCCGAACTTCGTGATCGAGCCGTAGACTAAGTAGTCCACCCCGGTTAGGCCGCCGATCGTGCCACCAGCGGTCGTGATGCCCGCCTGCCCCAGCCCCTGCTCGGTGAGGATCGCGTCGAGCCGAGCGCGTTCGTAGACGTGCATCTTGCGTGACTTGACGATCGCCGTCTCCAGCATGGTGCGGAAGCCCTCCGCTAGACGCCCGCAACCGCGCCGGCAGTCCACGTTCGCCGTCGCTACCTCGATCGCGGCCACGCCGACGACCGGACGGCCCGACGACTGAGCCGCCGAGAGCACCGGAACCAACGCCAGTATCGCGACCGCGCCGACAATCAGCCTACGCTTCATGAGGCCCCTCCCATATTCAGGCGGGACGGCACCGACCGATGCGGGGCCGCCGCAGATCGACGATAGGACAGACGACCGGGACCGTCCATCCCCGTACGCTTCGTCATGTCGACCGAGCGATCATGCAACTTCTCCTCGGTCTCGTCGCGCCCGTGACGCTGGTGGTCGCGCTGAGTGTTCAGGCCGAAATGCAGGTGCGCGTCGATGAAATCGCCACCTTGCGCGAGCGCATGGCCCGGCTCGAAGGCTTGTTCGAGGGCTTCACGAAGCGCGAGGCCCCCTAGCCGCCTCCCAGCCCTTCCGGCCCCGGCATGCGCTTGAAAGACGGGTCGGAGTGCGGGATAAGCAGTTCGTCGAGGCTGGCCGCGCCGGAAAGGGTCGAGGGCCGTCGTCAGGTCGTTTGCGGTTCAGCCCGATCCGATGGCCGCGGCAGGTGCCGTGGCCGCTCTCGAAGTCTGGCGCGAGGGAGACGGCTGATGACGACCAAGCGCGATCTGTTGAAGTTACGCCAGCGGTATTGCGCATGCGGCGCCCCGCTTCCCACCAGGGCGGAGGGGCGCGGTCGCCAGAAGGTTCAATGCGACGACTGCGCCCGCGACCGCCGCAACGCCCGCCGGCGCCGGGCCTATGCCGCCTATCCCGAGACGCGGATGAAAGCGCAGATGGCGGCGTGGGCCCGGAGGCACAAGCGCCGCCTCGCCGATTTCGCCAAGACGCCTGAATGGATGGAGAACAACTGATGCCCGTAGTGTCCCCTTTCGCCGTCGCCTCGACGCTCGACGCCCACGACCAGGGCGACATGCTCGTCTTCGCCATGGACGCGCTGGTGGCGATGCACCGCTGCCTGATCGCGCGGCACCGCGTCACCAAGACGGCCCAGCGGGCGAAGATGATCAGCGCCGGCAAGGTCGAGGCCGCAGTGCTTTCGCCCTATGCGCTGGGCGACATGCGCGACGACGCTTTCCGCCAGGTCTGCTACGCCGCGAGCGCCGAGGACGCGCTTGCGTTTGGGAAAACGCGCTGGCCGGACCGCGCCGAGCGCATTGTCATCGGTCCGGCCGACGACATGGAAGTGCTGATGGCGCTGCCGGACCGCGAGCTTGTGGACCAGGCGGCGTTCATCTGGCCCGGCCGCGAGCCCGGCGGTCTCCTGCATCGGCGGTGCCCCTATGCCTGGGCGGTCAAGGCGAAGGGCCGGCCCATGAAAGCGCCCATGACGCTGACCGCAAGGCTGCAGGTCGCCAGCGCGATCCAGCTGGCGATGCTGATCGAGCACATGGGCACTCCCGAGGCGGCCCAGTTCACGCCGATGGGCATCGGGAAGACGCCACACATGGCGCGGGCCAAGAAGCTGGGCCTGCACGGCGAGAACATCCCCGTGAAGATCATCGACGAAATGCTGCTGCGCATCGGGCCGACGATGGAGAGGTTCGACGATGCGGTGACGGCGCTCATGGAGCGGTTCTGCAAAGCCTACGGCTACCGCGCGGAGGATATGCGGTGGGTAGAGATTGCGGCGCTGTGGGCGGAGGGCCCGGCCGGGCTCGAACGGGCTCGGATTGACGGAACGCTCGGACGCTACGCATATTTCCGCCATCGTCGAGCGCCGCGATATCGAGGAAATACTCGGTGACTGGCCGGTCCGAATCCTCAAGCGATTCCTAGCGAAACGCGAGGCAATCAGCCCGCTTCGAGCCGGCCTTCCGTCCTGGGCTGGCGCTCGGCAAGGCGCTGCATCTCCTCCCGGAACAGGTCCATGGCCTGCTGGAACGCCCGGCGGTCCGCCGTCGCTTCCTCATGCACGCCGTCGATCCGCTTGTCCAGGCGGGCCGTGGTTCGCAGGAACAGGGTCGCGACGACGCCGGCCGTCCCGACGAATGCGCCCACGAGCGTTATCACCTGCCACCAGGTCATGCCCGGGCATGAGGCAAATGCGCGATAACCGAAAGCTCGCGTTGGCAGCCAGCCGCAGCAGGCCGAGGCGCCCCGAGGCCCCGTTCAACGCCCTGTCATACCATCCTCAACTTTCGTCCTAAAAGAAGTGCTCTCGGACAGCCTCGCTCGCGTTGCGGCCATTTCGGCCCATGGAATCGCGGTTCCCCTGCCCCCTCTTCCCGTTTATCGTGACCCACTTCCCGCCGTTCGGCCTCGAATATCCGCGTTTCGTGGCGCTCGCGCCCGTCACGCGCCGCCGAAACGCAAATCAGCAGGAAGTTTTACAAAGATAGACCAGAGATAGCCTGTCGGAGCACTTAGGACGGCGCGACCCTCCCAAAATGCCCTCTCGGACCTTGGCTGCTCCCCTCCACATGACGGGGTGGTTGGGGCGGAACCGGGCGTGTCAGGGACGTACATCACGGACTTCGGGCCCTCTCGCGCGCGCTATGAGCGTGCACGCGCGCGCGAGTCGGCACCGGATCGCCGCCGCCAACTTGCCTGGCCCACCCGATGCCCCATGGTCTCTCCCCCGGCGCCAAGACGGTTGGACAGCGAGGAACGCAGCTCGGACGAACGGACCCCCGCCGGCGCCGTCGGCGGTCAGAACAGTCGACGCCATGCTGGAAGCTCCGCGTGATCGCTGCCGGCGCTCGCGACGGACCGACCCTCGGGCTTGGCAGCGCGCCGAAACCGCAACCGGAAACCGCAACCGGCCAGCAGAGCATGAGAGGTAAGCTAGAAATGCAATTCTTTTGGCCCGAAAGGTGAATGGTCAAGCACCAAATGCACATTTATTTGAGCCGAAAGTCGGACACCAACACCGCACTCTCCCCTTATTCCGGGACGAAAGGTTGCACAGAGCACTACCAGAAGCACACCAATCCACTACCCCAACCCCGTCCAGCCCCTGACCATGACCCCATTCTGACCCCCCATATGACAGGGGGGTGCGAGGCATACCAAGGGCGTCGAGGGCGCATTTCGCACCTGAGGACGAGCCCCATGGCGCGCGCGCGCGCGCAGGACGCGCGCGCGTGAGCCCTCGGCAAGCCCATGTCGATCTGTCCGGGCTCATCCAAGTGTCCGGGAAGGACGACTATCGGTCCGATGCTCCGCCGCGCCGATGCCTGGCACTGGCGGGGTGAGGACGCAGGGCGCACGGATCGCGCGAAGCGGCCCGCCTGCGGTCGCGCGGCGACACGGGGGCACTCTGAAACCAGATGAGCGCACGATGGCGAGCGCCCGCCAAGGGCGCACGACAGCGGGCCTCTATAGGTCCGCCATAGCTACCCATAGGGAGGACGAGACCCGATTTCTCGTAAGTTTCTGAATTACCGCCGAAATTCACCAACGGCGGACGGTCTATTTCACGCCAACGGCGGACGGCCTATTGCGCAACGGCGGACGGCCTATTGCGCAACGGCGGACGGCCTATTTCAAGGTTTTGCCCTAATTGATCTCGTCCGAGTCCAGCGAATGAGGTTTCCCCGCATAGTCCACCAGCGAAATAGACTCGAATCCCTTGCCGCCGTCCATATTTGCCCTCGCCGCCGCCTCGACGAAGCGGGCGCTCGCGCGGATCAGCAGCCCACCGGGCCTACCGGGACCCGCCAACTTACGCGCTATGATTTCCACTGTGTCGCCTGCATCAGCCTCCCCCTGAAAGTTCGGGCGCTTCTTGCCATCGCTCCCGTCTCGATTCGGCAGTAAGTAGCCATGCCGTTCCAAAGCCCCAAATGCACGATTGAACCGTTGGCGGGCCGCTTCATCCGCAACCGCGTTGGTCGGATCGTGCCAGTTTCCGGCCAAGGCCAGGCACTCTCTCCAGCTCACGAAAACCGACGCACCCGGTCCGCTCTTGCCGGTGTTGGGGCGCATGTCGGGCCCCTGTCCCGCCCTGCCGTCCCATCGCGCATAGAGGCGGTACTCAAGCCCGGTGACGATGCGGCCGGCAAGCGACTGCTCTCCCGCGAGCTTGTAGCGGTTGGTGCTGCAATTGCCCTGCGCGGTCAGGGTCCATCGCTGCCCGCTGGCCGCGAGCTCTCGCGCCCACAAGGGCGGCCCGATCAAATACCGCCCCGACGCGGTGCGCCGAATGTCCATGATCTCGCGCCAGTCGGGAAAGCGACTGTCCGGTCGGTAAGGATCGTATATGAGGGCAGCGCGAAGGGCAGCGGCCGCTTGGCGGAAGCGTTCGCGGTCGCTTTCTTGCGGGCGGCGAAGCTCGCCGTTACGGGTGCGGGAAAGCAGCGCCGCGCCTTCCGTTTCGGTCAGACGCAAGGGACGGTCCAAAGCATGGCCCAGAGTCATAAGCGTCGCGCAGTCGCCGGCCACGATGGGCGGCAACCCTTCGAGCGCCGTCATCCGCAGTTCTGGCATGACCTTCGTGATACCGCGCGTCGTCGTGGGTAGGAGTTCGCCCTGGTCGCCTGGTTTCTTCATCGCCTTGCGGCGGGGCCGCGTGTTGCGAAGGAAGGTGTCAGACAGATCCACCATGCGGGCGGCCAGAGGCTCGCCATCCACGGTCGCCCCGACCACGCTTCCCGCATCTGACCAATCGGTTCGGAATACGGTCGAGACAAGCTCAGGACGTCGGACTGCGCGAAAATCCGAATTGGTGGCCGTCACGGTCGCGCGAGAAGGACGGACCGGCCTCGTTTGCCATGCGTGGACCAAGGGTAGAAGCGGGTGCAGCAGAGAGGGCTCCGCTTGTCGGGCGCCCAACCACGCCCGATGCGCCGACTCGACCGAATGTTTCGCGCCGGTTCGAGAGGTCAGGCCAGCATCGGTGTCCGACAGCACATGCGCCGCCAGCGTCTTGATCTTCGGGGCGGCCTCGAATGCGGCACAGAGTTCCGTCGCTGCGAGAACCCCTTGGATTGCAGACGCGTCAATGCTTATGTCGGGCTGCCATTGCGGAAGTTCATCGGCGTCGAGATGGCTTATCCCCGACGATCCTTGAAGTTCCTCGGGGCAGTCGAGAGCCAACAAGAGTCGCGCCGCTTCGGCCTTGGCCTCTGCGGGACACTCCGGATACCATTCGGCCAAGGCGGTCTCGGTCGGGATTTCGTCTGGTCTCGGCTCACGGTTGAGCACCGTCTCCGTCACCCATTGAATGATTTCGGATACGGTCGCCATGCTGGTCTCCCTATCGCGGCGGCGGGCCGGCAAAGTCAGTCGCGCTGTTCGCAGACCGCGTCCCGCTACCTATCGTGGCGTCGTCCTGGGAAAGCGCGGCGAGGACCGCGCGGAGCGCGTCCGTCTCCTCGGCATTCAGACGTATCCCTTTCCGACCGGCGGCGCGCCGCGTGAGGAGCTGGTGAGCGGCGGCGATTCCGTCGGCCCTGCCCAGCGGTTGCGTATCGCTCTTGATTCTCCAGTAGATCGGCTTGCCGTTCCCATTGGCGCGTCCCTCCACGGCGCGGCCATCCATTGCGAGATAGGTTCCATCGGCGCTGCGCACGGGAAGAAGATCGGCCCAAATGTTCTGCGGTCCCCAATTTGCCTTCGGAATCGCGATCACGCGGTCGCCGGGCTTGCCGCCCCACGAAAGCGGTTTCCACGTCAAGGTCATCACGCCGCGCGGCGTGTCGGTCCAGTGCGTCGAGCCGCCGACCTGGCCGGGATCGAACGGGTCGGGATCGCCTTCCCGGGCGCTCTTGCGGGAATGAGCGAGGAGCAGGATGCCGAACGGCGTGTCGGCGTTGCGGGCGAGCGCGACCAGCGCGCCGAGAAACTCCCGCACGGCCTCGGCGGCGTTGCTGTTGCCTGCGAAGGCCGCGAGCGCCGGATCGACTATGACCAGGCGCGGCCCGTGCTCCTTCAAGGCATCGGCCAGCACGCGGAAGCCGTCGAGCGGCTCGGGCCGGGCGTTGTAGAGCCCTGCATTGCCGTTGCGATCACCCGGACCGAAGAGGGGCCAGCCCGTCATGTCTGTCACGAGCACGCGCTTTAGAGCTTCGCCCTTGGAACCTCGCTTCGTGGACAGCTCGCCCATGTTGTGAGCGATGATGCCCTCGGAATCCTCGTAGGCCGCGATCAGCACATCGCCGCCGCCGTTCGGCGCATGAAACAGTCCGTTGCAGAGCGGTCCCGATTTTGTTCCGAGCTTGGCAAAATCGTGTGCCAGCCCGTAGGCCAGGGCCGACTTGCCGACCCCCCCTTCGCCGGCCAGCACGCATACGGCGCCATCGGAGAGGATCGCGCCGCGCTCGCCTCCGGCGCTCAGGATGGGCGGCGGCCGCTTGGCCTCTATCGAGGGCACGGGCCGGAACACGGGGCGTTCGCGCGGCGTTTCCGTATCCGCAGTGAGCATGGCCCGTATCGCACTGCGCGCGTTGAACGACAGCGAACGCAGGGCTTCGACTTCCGCGTCCCGCACCTCCACCGGAGTCGCATCATCGGGCAGGTCTAGGTATGCATCGCGGATCGCCACCCGCCACTGCGCTTCGACATCCCGGTCCGCGGCAGCGATCGCTGCCCGCCCGGCAGCCTCGATGGCGGCGTTGTCGCCACCATCGCGGGCGGCAAGATATTGCTCACGGCGGGCGACAGGGTCTTGCAGCAGGGAGTCGGCGGGGCGGTCGGTCATGTCGTGTCGCTCCTCGCTTGCGGAGCCGGCTCGGCTCCTTTCCCGAGACGGGGTGCTTTCTCGTCGTCGGAACGCATGGCCTCCCACGCGGCAGTCTCGGCCGCCCGCTGCGCCATGCCCTCGGCCTCGAAATGCGCGGCGCGCTCCTGCCACTCGGCGGAGAGGACATCGGCAGGATCGAAACCGTCCGGACAGCGTTTCAGCCGCGCCGCCGCGCCCGCCGCGAGCAAGGCATCCTGCAGCACCGCCGCCGCCTTCCGCCCTTCGCCTCCGCCGTCCGCCTCGATCACGATAGGCAGGCCGGTCGCCGCGAGCGCGGCCGCGAGCGCCGGGTTCCGCATGCCGGAGGTGCCGCCCGTCGCCCATGCCGGCTGACCGCGCCAGGTCGCGACGGCGAGCGCGTCTATCGCTCCCTCGACGACATGGATGGCGGGCGGATCGCGGCGGACGGGCGGCAAGGCGGCGAACGCGCTTCCTGTCTGCGCGCCGTAGGTTCGGCGCCAGCGCGGCGCGGTGAGGTCACCGTCTGGGGTCAGGGCTTCGAGGCCGACCGCGACCAGGCTGCGGTCCGACGGCGTGTTGAAGGCGAACGCCGCCGCGCCCGCCGCCCGGTCGGGGAAGTCGCGCAGGCGGAAGCGCCGCACTGCCGCGCCGTCCAGCCATCGGACCGACCAGGGCGGCGGCACGTCGGGCGGCCATGCGCCGCGCGCCGCAAGGTAGGCCCGGGCCGGGGCGGTCGGCGCGGCGGTCGCCTTCCATAGCCGCCGCGCGAAGTCGCTGTTCGGGCCGGAGGGCTCGGAAGGTCCAGGACCGCGCGGGCCCTCGGGCTCGGCCTGGTGCGGCGGCGGACCGCCGGAATTGTCGGAAATGTCCGAATTCGCCGATTTCGGTCCCGATCCCGAATTTTCGACCGCCTCAGAGCGCCGTACAGCGCGATTCGGAGGGGGGGTCGGTGTCCCAATACCCCCCGAATCGGCCTTGCTGCCCTCGCCGCGCCGCCGTCGGACAGGGGCCGCATCTGCGCGGCGACCTCCCCTAGAGGCGCGCGGGGCCTGGTCCTCAGCCTCCAGCCGGGCGAACCCGGCCGCCGCGACGATCCGGTGTATGGCCTCGATGGACCCCCGCCCGTCGGGGCAGCAATGCCGGCAGAAAATGCCGCCGCGCCGCGTCACGCGGAAGCGATCGGTCCCACCGCAGGCAGGGCATGGGCCGACCAGCTCGCCGCCGGCGCGCTTGAGGCCGAGGCCGCTGGCCTTGGCCTTCCAGTCGGCAAGGCTCGGAACCCGATAGCGCCTGTTGTTGTCCACCGGAACAATATCCCGTTGTTCCGGCAGGATCAGGCGGCTTTCCCGCCTTCCCCCTTGGCGCGGGGCTTCTTGGCCATCCAGGCTTCGATTTCAGATTCCGGCCAGCGCACGGCTTTGGGGCCAACCTTCAGGGGCTCGGGAAATTTGCCCTCCCGCATCAGTCGATAGATGGTCGTCCGTGAAATCCCGGTGCGCGCTTCCACCTCTCGGCGCCGCAGCAGTCGGTCATTGGCATTCATCTTCAGTCTCCCGCAAACGATTATCGCAGGGACTGCTTGTGCCCTTTCTTCCCGGCGGGAATCTACGGACTGAAGACGGCCTTCTTCTGTCGCCTATCGCCTATGTCGGCGCCGGGCCCGCCGGC
>MPNF01000097.1 GCA_002238885.1 Alphaproteobacteria bacterium bin95
CAGCCGGTGATCGTCAACCGGCGGGCTGACGGCTCTGTCGGCGCCATGCTGAACGCCTGCGCCCATCGCGGCGCCCGCCTGACGCCCACCCGGCAGGGCAAGGCGACCACCTTCGTGTGCCGGTATCACGGCTGGTGCTACGACACCTTCGGGGCCTGCACGAAGATCAAGGACGAGCGCACCTCTGCATTGCCGCCCGGCGCATCGCGCGCGGATTTCGGCCTCAAGACGGTGCCGTTGGTCGAGAGCTATAAGGGCTTTGTCTTCGGCTCGCTCAATGCCGATGCGCCGCCGCTCGCCGAACATCTGGGCGAGGCGCTCCCGGTGATCGACCTGCTCGCGGACCAGTCACCGGACGGCATGGAAGTCGTTCCAGGGCAGGCGAGCTATGTCGTGGACGGGAACTGGAAGCTCCAGACCGAAAACGGCGTTGACGGTTACCATGTCTCCACCGTGCACCGGAACTTCGTCACCACCATCCAGCGCCGCGATCTGAAATCGCAGGCAAGCGGTACCAAGCGAACCGACAACAGCCGCTTCATGGGCGCGACCCGCAATGGCTGCTACGACCTCGGCAATGGCCACAACCTGATATGGACCGAACGCGGGATGCCGGAATCGGCACCGCTCTGGGAGGCGAAGGACCGTTTGCTGCCGCTTGTCGGCGAACGCAAATGGACATGGATGTGCGCGCGGGGCCGCAACCTGCTGCTCTTTCCCAACGTGTTTCTCATGGATCAGTCCTCGACGCAGATTCGCGTGATCCGCCCGCTGTCGCCGAGCCGCACTGAAATCACGGTCTATTGCATCGCGCCCAAGGGCGAGAGCCGGGCTGCGCGCACCGCACGGATGGCGAAGTTCCGTGACTTCTTCCTGATGAGCGGGTTGGCAACGCCGGACGATTCGGCTGCGCTGGAAGATACGCAGGTCGGCTGCGAAGGCCGCCTGGACCGCTGGAACGACCTGTCGCGCGGGCTCGCCGCCATGTGCGACGGCGGCGACGATGCGGCCAGCGACCTTGGCATCCGCCCGGTTTCCAGCAGCCCGCGCTGGGACCACGAAACGCTCTATCACGGGCAGTATCGCCAATGGCGCCGCCTTATGGCGCGTGCTGACAGGACTGCCGCGTGAAGATCGACCCGGAACTGCAACTGGCCATCGAGCGGGTCATCCATCTCGACGCATGGCTTCTGGATGAACGCCGCTTCGAGGACTGGCTGGCACTGTTTACCGAAGACGTGACCTTCTGGGTTCCCGCCTGGACCGGCGAGGAAACGCTGGCGCGCGATCCCGAGACCGAGCTTGCGCTCATCTATATCCGGGGCAAGGCGGGGCTCGACGACCGCGTGTTCCGCATCGGCACGCGGGATAGCTACGCCTCTCTTCCCTTGCCGCGCTCGTGCCATGTGGTGGGCAATGTGCTGATCGTTTCGGCCGACGCCGGCGAAGTCGAAGCCGTCGCCTCCTGGACGGTGCATCAATATGCCTCGCTCAAGGGCGCGCGCGTGCATGGCGGGCGCTACCGCTACCGGCTCCGTCTCGAGGACGACGGATGGCGGATCGCCGCCAAGACCGTGACTTTCCTGAACGATGGGGTCGATGTGGCCTTGGATATCTACAATGTCTGAACCAAACGCGGCGCCGAAGGGCCTCCGCTTTGCAGTGGATTACGGCCCACTACTGGTCTTCTTCGTCACCTACTACGCCGCGGGCATCATGTGGGCGACGGCGGCGATCATGGCGGCCACGACCGTCATGCTGGGTTTCTCCTGGTATTTCGAGCGGCGTCTGGCCCCGCTGCCTCTGGTGACAGCGGGCATTGTTGCAGTGTTCGGCGGGCTGACGCTGGTGTTTGCGGACGAAACCTTCATCAAGATGAAGCCGACCATCGTGAAGGCCCTCATGGCAGCGGTCTTGCTGGGAGGCCTCGCATTCGGCAAGCCACTGCTGAAATACGTCTTCGCCGCCGTCTGGAAGATCGACGACCGGGGCTGGCGGACGCTGACGCTGCGATTCGGGCTGTTCTTCATCGCAATGGCGGTGCTGAACGAGATCGTCTGGCGCACGCAGTCCACCGATTTCTGGGTCAACTACAAGCTGTTCGGCACGATTGGCCTGACATTCGCCTTTTCGCTGACGCAGATACCGGTCTTCCGCCGCCACTGGGTCGAAGAACCGGCGGAAAGCGCGTAGCCCCTCCCGTCTCAGGCGGCCCGCTGCGCTGTTTCTAGCAGGTCGTTAACGACACGCTCCAGGTGGTTGAGCGTGTTGCATTCGCGCAAGAGATCACAATAGGGCCGGTAGCGGCGCATCTCGCTGTCTCCGGTGCCCCAGAGCGGCGGCGGTTCCGGATTGAGCCAGATGAGCCTCTTGCAGCGCTCGTGCATCTCTTTCAGATACTCGGCCCTGGGATCGGTATTGTTCGACCGGGCGTCGCCGAGGAAGATGATCGTGGTGTTCCGGTCCACGTCGGCCAGAAAACTCTCGCGGAAATTGGTGAGCGATTCGCCGTAATCCGTCGGCATGTAGCCGACCTTCTGCATCACCTTGTCGGCGGCTTCGTCCGCAATGTTGTCCTTGAAGTGCTCCGAGACCTCGATGAGGTAGCCGGAAAAGGCGAAGCTCCGAATGTCATGCAGGAGCTCGTGCAGCTCATAGAGGAACTGCAGCAGGAACCGCGCGACGCTCGCCACGGAGCCGCTGACATCGCAGATCGCCATGACCCGGGGCCGGTCGAGCTTGCGTTTCTTCCATTCCAGCTCGAACAGCACGCCGTCATTGCCGTAATTGCGGCGCATGGTGCGGCGGATGTCGAGCTGGCCGCGGTTCTTCATCTTGCGCCGCCGGGAATGGAGAGCGACCAGCCGGCGGCAGATCTTCTCCACGATGCGGCGCATCTGCTCGCGGTCGCGACGGTCGAGATTGCCGAGCCGGGAACGCCGCAGACGGTCCTCGCGAAGCTCCTGCGAAGTCGCCGCGCCCTGCAGCGAAAGCTGCTGCTCGACATAGTTCCGCACCTGCTCGAACAGCCAGGCCCGGCTTTCCTGCAAGGCCTGTCCGGCGCTGCCGCCGCCGCCCTGCCCGCCCATCGCCTGGATCTGCGCATCCACGCCTTCGACGCCCATCTGCTGGAGAACGCGCTGGGTATAGAGGCCGCGCTGGGTGAAGAAGCGGATGTTCTCGACGCCGACCTCAACTGCCGCCTCCTGCATGGCGAGCGCCAGCGCGGCGCGGTCGCCGGCTTCCAGCTTGGCGAGCAGGTCTCCGCCGTCAGCCTGTTCGTTCTCCTCCGTCTCCTCGCCGTCCCGGCGGTCATGAAAGCTCTCGAAGGCGAAGAATTCATCGAAGATACGGGTGAAGCCGGTCTTTTCCTCGGGCGTCTTGGCCAGCGCCATGGCAAGGGCGTCGTGCAGGCTTTGACGGTCCGACCAGCCCATCAGCCGCGCCGTTTCCATTGCATCGAGGGTCTCGGCGACCGAAACGCGGATATCGGCCCCACGCAGGGCGGAGAGGAAGTTGGTAAAGGTGCGCTCCATCAGGCGCGCGCGCCGTCGGCCTTCTTCGCCTGGCGGGTAAACCCGTAGAGGTCCGCATCGACCGACTGGATGTCTTCCTCGAATTTGAGGAAAACATTGAGCGTTTCCCGAACCATGTCCGCTTCGAGTTCGTCGGCATGCAGGAGCAGCAGCACGCGCGCCCAGTCGATGGATTCGCTGACGGAGGGATGCTTCTTCAGGTCCAGTTCGCGCACCTGCTGCACGAAGGAAACGAGCTGGTATTTGAGGTTGCGGGGAATCTCCGGAATGCGGGCCTGGATGATCTCCCGCTCCAGCCGTGCATCGGGAAACGGCACATAGAGATGCAGGCATCGCCGCTTGAGCGCGTCGCTCATTTCGCGCGTATTGTTGGAGGTGAGGAACACGACAGGGCGCCGCTCCGCCTTGATCGTCCCGAGTTCCGGAATCGAGACCTGAAATTCGGAGAGGATTTCCAGAAGGAAGGCTTCGAATTCGTGGTCCGACTTGTCCACTTCATCGATCAGCAACACCGCACCGCCGGGTTCGCGCAGTGCTTTCAGTAAGGGGCGCGGCGCCAGGAAACGCTCTGAGAAAAAGACATCCGCATGGGCATGCAGCCGGTCCATGGACTCTTTGATTCCCTGCGCCTCGCCCAGCACTTCTCCCAGCTTGTCCCGCAGAATCTGTGTGTAGAGAAGTTGCTTGGCGTAGCGCCATTCGTACAGCGCCTTGGACTCGTCCAGACCCTCGTAACACTGCAGCCGGATGAGCGGCAGGTCCAGATAGGCTGCCGTCGTGTTCGCAAGCTCCGTCTTGCCGACGCCGGCAGGGCCCTCGACGAGAACGGGCTTGCCGAGATGGCCCGCAACATAGATCGCCGTTGCAATCTGGCGCGAACAGATATAGCCGAGTTCCGCGTAGCCTTCGCGGACGCGTTCGATGGACTCCAGCTTTTCCAATTGTTCAGGGGTCATATCTTGTCCGGAGAAGAGAGAGCGGCGGATATTGCCCGCTGCTTCGGGTCGATACAACCGATCCAGGTCGTGTGAAACCGCCGCATGACGCGCGCTTGCTCATATCCCGAATTGCGCCTGCTTTCATGAGGCCGGACAAACCGGGGCGCGGCATCGCCCTCATGATCCTTGCCATGGCGATGCTTGCCGGCCTCGATGCCATCGGCAAACTCGCGACCCAGACCTATCCGGTCTCGCAGGTGCTGTTCCTGCGCTTCGCCATGTTCCTCGCTTTCGCGCTGGCTCTCGCTGCCCGGCGCGGCGGCATCCGGGCGAGATTGCGCACGCGGCACGTTCGCCTCCAGGTTTTCCGGTCCCTGGTTCTGGCGCTTGAGATGTGGCTGTTCGTCTATGCGATCTCGAAGCTGGCGCTGGCGGACGTCCATGCGGTTGCGGCCGTCTCGCCTCTGATCGCAACCGCGCTTGCCGTGCCGATTCTGCGCGAGCGGGTGGGTCCATGGCGCTGGGCCGCGGTGGCGGCAGGCTTCGTCGGCACGCTGATCGTGATACGGCCCGGTATCGGCGTATTCGACCCGCTGACCATCGTGCCGCTCGTCGCGGCCTTCGGGTGGGCCTACTACCAGATACTGCTTCGGCGCCTGCGGGAGGAACCTCCCGAGACGACGCTGCTCTACACCGCGATCGTCGGCGCGGCAGTCTGGAGCGCGTCCGTGCCTTTCGCCTGGCATCCCCCGGACGCCTATGGATGGGCGCTCCTCGGCGCGGTCGGGGCGATCGGAATTGTCACGCACGGCCTCCTCATTCTTGCAGCGCGGGAGGCCCCGGCATCGGTACTGCAACCGTTCACCTACACCCTTCTGGTCTGGGCAACGCTTTGGGGATGGGTCGGGTTCGGCGCCTTTCCCGATTCCTGGACGATTGTCGGGGCATCTGTCGTCGTAGCCAGCGGGCTCTTCGCAATCTGGCGGGAACACCGGCACGCCGCGCGCCATCTGTAACGATCCGGGGAAGCCTGCCATACCGGCCGGGCCCGGCAAATCGTGCATAATGCAGGCAACGCAAATCGGGGGCTTTCCATGCAGTTCGTTCTGGCAATTCGGGGCCAGTTTCCACCCGGAGACGACATGAATGTGCGTTTCGAAGAGCTGATGGAGCAGGTCCGTCTGGCGAAACGGCTCGGCTTCAACGGCATCGCCAAGTCCTGCCACTACAGCTCCTCGCCCTGGCAGGAAATCCAGCAGATTCCTTTCCTCGCCCGCGCGGCGGCGGAGGCCCCCGGCCTCACCTTCCTCACCTCCATCGTGCTGCTGCCCCTGCACAAACCGCTGGAGATTGCCGAGCAGGCCGCGGCGCTCGACCTGTTCACCGGCGGGCGCTTCATCCTCGGCGTCGGCATCGGCTACCGCGATGTCGAGTTCAAGGCGTTCGGCACCAGCCAGAAGGAGCGCGTGCCGCGGCTGGTGGAGAATATCCAGGCGATCAGGCGTTTGTGGACCGAAGATGCGGTGACGATGAAGGGCTCGCATTTCGAGCTCGACGGCGCGGTCTGCTCGCTGAAGCCCAGTCGCCCGCCGCCTATCTGGATCGGGGCCAATGCCGATCCGGCTATTCGCCGGGCAGCCCGTATTGCCGACAGCTGGATGATCAACCCGCACAACCGTATCGACACGATCCTGCGCCAGATCGAGGTTTACAAGCGGGCCTTGGACGAAGCAGGCAAGCCCTGGCCGGAAACATTGCCGCTGGCGCGGGAGATGTTCGTGGCCCGCACCCGCGCCGAGGCGATTCGGCTCGCCCGTCCCTATCTCGAAGCCAAATACAAGGCGTATGACAGTTGGGGGCAAGGCGCCGCAATGCCGGAAGGCGACAACGATCTCGGCCAAGCGTTCGACGATCTCGCCCGCGACCGGTTCCTGTTCGGCTCGGCCGACGAGGTGGCCGAGCAGATCGTGGGCATGATGCGGGCGACCGGCGCCAACCAGCTGTCCTGCCCCATCCAGTGGCCGGGAATGCCCCATGAGGTTGTCGTCGAACAGATGCATGTGATGGCGGAAGAGGTCGTGCCACTTGTGAAGCAGGGACTGTAGGCCATGCAATTCGGGTTGATGACGCGCGGCCAGTACGAGCTTGGCGACGACATGCAGCGCCGCTTCGCGGAGCTTGCGGAGCAGGTGCGGCTGGCGGACCGCCTCGGGTTTGCGTCCCTTACCAAGGGCTCCCACTACAGCGCCTGGCCCTATCAGGACTTCCAGCAGCTGCCCTATCTCACCCGGATGATGGCGGAGGCTCCCAATCTGCGGCTCAATGCCGGCATCATCCTGCTGCCGCTGCACAAGCCGCTCGATCTGGCCGAGCAATTGGCCACCATGGATGTGATGTCGGGCGGGCGCATGATCGCGGGTGTCGGCCTCGGCTATCGAGATGTGGAGTTCGACGGCTTTGGTACGAACCGCCCGGAACGGATTCGCCGCTTCGAGGAGAACCTTGAGGCGATGAAACGCCTCTGGACGGAAGACAAAGTCACCATGGAGGGCTCGCATTTCGCGCTCCGCGAAGCGTCCTGCCCCACCAAGCCGGTCCAGAAGCCGCATCCGCCGATCTGGATCGGCGCCAATGCCGACTCCGCCATCCGCCGGGCGGCCCGACTCGGAACCTGCTGGTACATCAATCCCCACAACCGGATTTCGACGATCCTCGAACAAATGGATGTCTATCGCCGTGCCCTCGACGAACTCGACAAGCCTATGCCCGAGGAGTTGCCGATCCGCCGCGAAGTATTCGTCGCCGACAGCCGCGAGGAAGCGATCCGGCTCTGCGGCCCGCATCTGGCAGGCAAATACGCCGTCTATGCCTCCTGGGGCCAGGACAAGGCGATGCCGGCTGGGGATTCCGACCTGACCGCTGCCTTCGAGGATCTCGCCCGCGATCGCTTCCTCGTCGGCTCCGCGGACGAAGTGGCGGAGCAGATGATCGCGCTGGCGCGCGCCACCGGCGTCAACCACATCGTGATGAGCATCCAGTGGTCCGGCGTGCCGCAAAGCCTTGCGTTGGAGACCTTGCAACGCCTTGCGGAGGACGTGTTCCCCAAGGTCCGCCAGGGGCTGTAGCGGCCGCCGCGGGGCCTTATCCCCGGGGAGGGGGTGCGGGATGTCATGAAATGTCATGCTCTGCCATGATTTTCCTGTTTTGTCCTGCCTGCACCAGCCCGTCCTTCCGCTCCCGTTTCGTTCCGACCGCCAGGGAGCCCGGGGGGCGTCATGAAATGTCATGTTTTGTCGTGTTCCGGGGCATCGCCTGCCTTTCCATGCCGGGTCTCTCCTGCATCGTTTCTCCTTCCCGTTCCCCGCCTCCCGGCAGCGGGACCCTTTTTCGCGCGTATCGCGCGCGGGGGCGGGCGCCCGTTGGCGCCGGCGCGGTTTGCGCGCCTGATTGCGCCTGCGCGCGCCCGTGCGCGTGACCCCGGGCGCGAGGCGCACGTCTCCCGTCGGTTTCTCAAGGGTCTTTTCGCGCCGGCGCGAACCGGGGGAAGAGGCGGCCCCGCGCGGATGCCGCTCCTTTTCTCCCGCCTTATATCGGAACGGACTTCCCGATGTCAACCTTTTTCAGGAAATAATTCTAACACAAAAAGAACAACCGGTTGCAATCGGATGCAGTTGTCCGATTCTCCTCCCGCTTGCGGGAACGGCCGGAGCGTGAGGCCGGGTCATTCGACGGCGATGAGCGCGGCGGCGACACGACGGTCTTCCGCCATCAGCACATTGTAGGTGCGGCAGGCCGCGCCCGTATCCATCGCGTCGGCGACCATACCCTCGGCCCGGATCGCTTCACGCAGCGTCCGGGGCAGCAGCTCCGCCCGGCCACCGCAGCCGATCAGGAGGATTTCGGGGGCGTCCTTTCCCTCCGTCAACGGCATGAGGCTTTCCAGCGTAAGGTCCTGGAAGTCCGTCACGGGCCAGGCGGACGCAATGTCGGGACGCAACAGGACCGAACCGGCCCACACGGTTCCTGAAATCCGGAAACCCCCGCCCCCGTAGCTTTCGACGACCTGCCGGCCTTGCGGAACGACAGGGCTGATGTCGGTCATTGGTCGCCGAGCGTGCGCGCGACTTCGGCATCGTCAGGCAGGTCGTCCGTTGCGCTTGGACGCACCCCCATCCACAGCAGCGTGGCCGATGCGATCCAGACCGAGGAATAGGTGCCAATGATGACGCCCCAGATCATCGCGAAGGCGAAATCGCGGATGACCTCGCCGCCAAGGAAGAACAGGGAAAGCAGGGCGAGCAGCGTGGTCACGGAGGTCATGACCGTGCGCGACAGGGTCTCGTTGACCGACC
>MPNF01000098.1 GCA_002238885.1 Alphaproteobacteria bacterium bin95
CGTAGCGCAGCACGATGTTAAGCTCGTCGAGGATCACCATGGCATTGGACGGGTCCGCGATCATTGCCTCCGACAACTCCCAGGCCGCTTCGGCCGCCGCGATGTCGCGCGCCCGGTCCTGCGTCTCCCAGGTGAAGCCTTCGCCCATGGCGCGAATCTCGACCAGGTCCGGGAAGCGGGCGAACACCTCTCGCTCCCCTGTATGCCACACGCCCTTGACGAACTGGACCACGCCGACCTTGAGGCCGTTGCCGACGGCGCGGGCGGCAAGCCCGAAGGCCGCGGTCGATTTGCCCTTCCCCTTGCCGGTATGGACGATCAGCAGGCCCTTTTCGATCGTCTTGGTAGCCAGCATCCGGTCGCGCGCGGCCTTGCGCTTGCGGGCCTTCTCGTTGGCGCGGGCGTTGACGGCCGCCTCGTCGGGGGCGCCGGACTCTCGGCTCATGGGCGCTCTCCGCTGGCCAGCGACCGGAGCAGATCATAGCCGAAATTGGCCCTCGGCCGCCACAGACCCCGGTCCAGCGCCTCCAGGAATCGCGCGGCCGTTTCGCGGAGCGCGGCGGGATTGCTGTGCTCCATGAACGCCCGCACCGCCTCGTCGCGGATATAGGCGTCGAACAGCATCTCGAAATGATGGTCGCGCACCGCGCCCGTCGTTGCGGCGAAGGCGAACAGGTAATCGACGGTGGCGGCGATCTCGAAGGCGCCCTTGTAGCCGTGGCGCATGACGCCCCGGATCCATTTGGGGTTGGCGGCCCGGGCGCGCACCGTGCGGGCGATCTCTTCCTCCAGGCTGAAGATGCGCGGGCGTTCCGGGCGCGTGTGGTCGTTGTGATAGACAGCGGGCTGCCGCCCGGAGAGCATGGCCGCCGCTGCGGTCAATCCGCCTTCGAACTGGTAGTAGTCGTCGCTGTCGAGCAGGTCGTGCTCGCGATTGTCCTGGTTGTGGATCACGGCCTCGACGCGCGCGAGGCGGCGCTCGAACGCGCGGTGCGCCGGCTTTCCCTCCTCACCGGCGCCATAGGCGTAGCCGCCCCAGGCGACATAGGCGCGCGCGAGGTCCTCGGGGCCGTCCCAGCCGCCCTCGTCGATCAGCGCCTGCAGGCCCGCCCCGTAGGCGCCCGGCATGGAGCCGAACACGCGCCAGGTTGCCTCGCGGAAGCCGTCCCCTTCCGGCGTGTGGAGCGGGTTGTCCGCCTCCTCCAGCCGCGCGACGGCGCGCACGGCGCTGTCGAACAGGTCGATCAGCCCCGGAAAGGCATCGCGGAAGAACCCCGAAATGCGGAGCGTGACATCGATGCGCGGACGGTCGAGCACATCGCGCGGCACGATCTCGAAGCCGGTCACGCGCCCGGAGGCAGCATCCCAGGTTGGACGCACGCCCATCAGCGCCAGCGCCTGGGCGATGTCGTCGCCGCCGGTCCGCATGGTGCTGGTTCCCCAGGCGCTGAGCGCAAGCGCGCGCGGCCACTCGCCGTGGTCGCGGACATGACGCTCGACCAGCAGGGTCGCCGAATGCCAGCCGAGCTGCACGGAGGCGGGCGTCGGCACGGCGCGGGTATCGATGGAATAGAAGTTGCGCCCTGTCGGCAATACGTCCGGCCGGCCCCGCGTCGGAGCGCCGGAGGGGCCTGGCTCGACGAAACGACCGGCGAGACCTGTCTTTAGTCCGGTAATCTCTGCCTCGCCCGAACTGTCCAATGCGGGAGCGAGCGTTGCATTGAGGAAGCCGAGCGCAGCGGCGCTTTCGGCACCGGGCGCCCTCTCCGCGCCCTCCGCCAGCCGCGCCATCGCCGCTTCCAGCCGCTCCAGCGTGTCGCCGGCCGTGCGCCAGAGGGCGTCCCCCGATAGAAAGGCCGGACGGGATCCGGTCCAGGGCGTTGCCAGGTCCTCGCCGATCTCGATGCCGAGATCCGCCATGAGCGCCGGCAGCAACCGGGAGCGCATGGCGGCGACCAGCAGGTCGCGGCGCAGGCGGCCGCCCGGAGAGACGCCGAAGACATGCAGCCCGTCGCGAATCTGGAGTTCCTTCAACTCGCAGAGATAGCCGTCGAGCTTGCCGAGCGCCGCCGCTTCGTCGTCCTCATGCCGGATGCCGCAATCGGCCGCCAGTCCCTCGCGCTCGGCAAGGTCCCGGATATCCGAAGCCAGCACGGGCAGGCGGCGCGGATCGAGCGACGCTGCCTGATAGTATTCGTCCACCAGTCTTTCCAGCTCCACCATCGGTCCGTGGCTCTCGGCGCGCGTGAGCGGCGGCGTCAGATGGTCCACGATTGCGGCATGAGTGCGGCGCTTGGCCTGCGCGCCTTCGCCCGGATCGTTGACGATGAAGGGGTAGAGGTTCGGCGTGGGCCCGAGAACGGCGTCCGGGAAGCAGTCCCCGGAGAGCGCCAGCGCCTTGCCCGGCAGCCATTCCAGATTGCCGTGCTTGCCGAGATGGACGACTGCATCGGCCCTGAAGCCGCGCCTCAGCCAGCCGTAGAAGGCGAGATAGGCGGGCGGTGGCGGCAGGGCGGGATCGTGGTAGCTGGAAGCCGGGTCGACGTCGTAGCCGCGCGACGGCTGCACCGCGACGGCGATATCGCCGAACAGGAGCGCGGGTATTACGGTGTCCCGGCAGTCGAGGCCCCAGCGTTCGCGCACAGTTTCCGTGGCGGCTTCGGGCAGGTCGCCCAGGAAGGCCTCGAACGCGCCTTTCGAAAAGACGGGCCCGCCGGTCCGTGCTCCCTGTAGCAGGCGCATGAGCGCGTCGCCATCCGCCGGCAGCCCCTCGGCCCCGAGCGCGCGTAGCACGGCGAGCGCCGAGGCCGGGGTGTCGAGGCCGACGCCGTTGCCGATGCGCCCGTCGCGAGTCGGGTAGTTTGCGAGGATCAGCGCGATGCGTTTGCGGCCCGCCCGGCGGAGCCGCGCCCAATTGGCGGCGAGTTGCGCCACGAAGCGCACCCGGTCCGGCACCGGCCGGTAGCGGGTGATGTCGCACTCCGTCGCCGCATCGCGCCGGCTCGGCGCCTTGAAGGAGACCGCGCGCGAGATAAGCCGTCCGTCCACCTCCGGGAGCGCGATGTTCATGGCGATGTCGCGCGGGGAGAGGCCGCGCGTGCCTTCGCGCCAGACGGCCTCCGCGCCGCCCGACAGCACCGCCTGGACCACCGGGCAGTCGTAACGGTCGAGCGGTCCCGGCCCGTCCGCGCCGCGCGCGGCGAACCCGGTTGTGTTGACGATCACGGCCGGTGGCTCGCGGGCGAACAGCCGGTGAAGCAGACCGAGCGAGTCCGGGTCCTTGAGGCTCGAGATTGCGACCGGCCGAGGCGCGAGGCCCGCCGCCGCCATTTCCTCGGCCAGCATGTCGATCGCCGCGACATTCCCGGCCTGCAGATGCGCGCGGTAGAACAGCAGCGGTGCGACCGGGCCCGCGCCTGTTGCCGCCTCGTAGGACTGTGCGCGGGGGATCGGCGCGGGCTCCTGCCAGGCAGCGGGTCGCCCGAGGAGGTGAGCTGCGTAGCGCAGGCAGTTCAGCGCATTCTCGGGCCCGCCCTCCGCCAGGTAGCGCCAGAGGCGGCGGCAGGCGCCTGCATCGAGGCTGGACCAGGCGTCGAGTTCCGGGTCCGCCCGGTCGTCGCCCGGCAACAGCGCGACAGGCGCCTCCAGCTCGCTCAGCCGCTCGACGCCGTAGGGCCAGTAGCCGCGCCCGCCGAGCAGCCGCACCACGACCAATCGGGCGCGGGAGAGCACGCGCTCGGTATGCAGATCGATGGACAGGTTGTGGCCGAGCGCCATGATGTTGGCGAGACGCAGCGTCGGTGCCCGGCTGTCCTCGGCAAGGCGTTTTCGCTGGGCCTCGGCGAGCAGGGCGAGTTCCGTGTCGGCGGCGCTCAGGATCGCGATTTCGCCCGGTGTCTGGCCGAGGTCGACCGCCTCGCCGTCCTCGACCGCGCCGGGGGGTGCGGCTAGGAGATGCACCGCCCGCCCCGCGTCCGGGGGGCGGGCGCGCGGGCCGGGCCGGGGGGGGCGCGTCTCCCCCGCCGAGCGTCCGGGCGACGGCCTCGCGGTCGAGGCCGGCGAAGCCGATTATCACCAGCCGGGTTGCCGGCTTCTCGCCGGCCTGCCAGGGCCGGTCGTACCAGGTCTCGGTGCGGGCGCCGACGCCTTGGACCGCGAGCCGCATCGCCTTGCCTTCGACCGCGGCGAAGCCCTTGACGCGGAGCACGTCATGGCCCTCTGCCGCCGCCGAAATGCGTTCCGCGAGAGCAGCCGGATCGATCGGCCCCGCCTCAACGGCGAAGCTCTCGAAGTCGTCATGGTCGTGGTCGTCCTCGCCGTCATGGTGCGAAGGTCGTGCGTCGATGTCGTCTTCCGCCGCCGCGTTCAGGCCGAGCAGCAGGCGCGCATCGACCGCCCCGCCGGTTGCGCCGACCGTCTTGACCGCAGGCGAGCGCAGTCCCTCCCGCACCTGGGCCAGCACGCCCGCCCATTCCGGCGTGTCCAGAAGATCGCGCTTGTTGACGACGACGAGGTCGGCGGCGGCGAGCTGGTCTTCGAACAGCTCTTCCAGCGGTGCATCGTGGTCGAGAGCCGGATCGGCCCGGCGCGCGGCCTCGACCTCATCGGGATCGGCCGCAAAGCGCCCGGCCGAGACGGCCGCGGCATCCACTACCGCAACCACGCCGTCCACCGTGGTACGGGAGCGAACCTCCGGCCAGGCGAAGGCCTGCACCAGCGGTTTCGGCAACGCGAGGCCCGAGGTTTCGATGATGATATGGTCGGGCGGGTCCGGCCGGTCCAGAAGCGCCTGCATGGTCGGCAGGAAATCGTCGGCGACCGTGCAGCAGATGCACCCGTTGGCGAGCTCGACGATATCCTCGTCCTCGCAGCCCTCGATGCCGCAGGCGCGCAGCAGGTCGCCGTCTATGCCGAGATCGCCGAATTCGTTGACGACAATCGCCAGGCGCCGCCCGGCGGCATTCTCCAGCAGGTGGCGGACCAGGCTGGTCTTGCCGGCGCCGAGGAAGCCGGTGACGACGGTTGCCGGGATTTTCGGTTTGAGCATGATCGGCGCCTTCAGGGCTTGAGCACGAGCGGCAGGCCGGCCGCCACGAACACGACCCGGTCCGCGACGCGGGCGACCTCTTCGTTCAACTGCCCTTGGGCATCGCGAAAGCGGCGGCCGAGAGGCGTTGAGGGCACGAGGCCCATGCCGGTCTCGTTCGAGACCAGCACCGTCTGGCGGTTGCGGCCGACGACGGCGGCCAGCAGCGCTTCGGTATCGGGCTCCCGGCCGGCGACAAGCGCGTTGGAAAGCCAGAGCGTCAGGCAGTCCGCCAGCGCCGGTATGTCGCGGGCGTTCGCCAGCGCTTCCGGCAGTCGGCAGGGCGCCTCGACGGTTGTCCAGCAAGGGCCCCGCCGGGCACGGTGCCGGGCGATGCGGTCCGCCATTTCGGCGTCGCCGGCCTCGGCCGTGGCGATATAGACGGCGGGTCCGTCGAACAGCGATTCGGCGTAACGGCTCTTGCCGGAGGCGGCGCCGCCGAGCACCAGGGTCGTGGCGGTCATGGGGGTGTCTGGTAACGGTGTTTCGCATGCCGGGCAAGGCGAGCCCCTCGCGGCTCGACTTTCGGGGCGGGCCGGGGCATGACTGGCGCAAGGAGGTTTGCAGCCCATCATGCTGAGACTGTTGCGCCGCATTCTGTCGCTTTATCTGGGCATCGGCTTCCTGCTGGGGCTGGTCGCAGGCTTTTCGCGCATGTTCGTTCATGTCGTCCATGGCCTCGGGCCGGGCGAATTCGGCCCGGCGCTGGGCGATGCGGCCTTGAGGGCCTTCATGCGGTTCTGGCTCTGGCCGTGGCAGTTCTGGACGGAGGTGGTGGAAGGCAATCGCACGCTGCTCGGCTGGCTGCTGGCCTGAGGGGGCCGCCGCGCGCATACTCGACGACTACTCGCGGCAAGGGGGATGAAGGTCATGGAATTGGGATTCGTAGGCGTGGGCGCCATGGGCGGGCCGATGGCCGGCCGTCTGCTGGACGGGGGCCACAGCCTCATCGTGCACGATGTCCGCGCCGAAGCCGTGGCGCCGCTTGCGGCGAGGCAGGCGCGCGAGGCCGCCAGCCCGAAGGCGGTCGCCGATCTGGCGGAGACGGTGATCGTCTCGCTGCCGACGCTCGGGGCCTGGCGGGAAGTCGGGCTCGGCGCGGAGGGGCTTTCGAAGGGCGGGCGGATCGCGAAGGTGGTCAACACCTGCACGGTCGGGTCCGGCTTCATCCGCGAGATGGCGGCAGCGCTGGCGGAATCCGGCATCGAGATGCTCGACTGCCCGATCAGCGGCGGCCCGCCCGGTGCCGAGGCGGGCACGCTCTCGGTGATGGCGTCGGGCAGCCGCGCGCTCTTCGACGAATTGCAGCCGGCGCTCTCCTGCTGGGGCACGACGGTGGTCCATGTAGGCGAGGAGCCGGGCGCCGCGCAGACGGTCAAGCTCGTCAACAATATCCTCTCGGCCGCCGCGCTCGCCGTTACCTCCGAGGCGCTGGTGATGGGCTCCAAGGCCGGGGTCGATCTCGAGGCGATGCTTGAGGCGGTCAATGCGGGCTCCGGGCGCAACAGCGCAACGGTGGGCAAGGTCCCGGCCTCGGTCCTCGACCGGTCCTTCGCCTACGGGGCGGCGCTGGACATTCTGATGAAGGATATCGAACTTGCGCTTGCGGAAGCCGAGCGTCTCCAGGTGCCGTCCTGGGTCTCGTCGGCTGTGCGCCAGTTCTTCCGCCACTGGCACATGCAGGGCAAGGGCCGCGAGGACATCACCTCCATCGTGCAGATGGTCGAGGGCTTTGCGGGCCACACCCTGCCCAAGGTCCGCTGAACGGGATCAGTCCCGACGCTCCAGCAGGCAGGCGTCGCCGTAGGAGAAGAAGCGGTAGCGCTGCCGCACAGCATGGGCGTAGGCGGCGCGCATCCGCTCAAGCCCGGCGAAGGCGGCGACGAGCATGAAGAGCGTCGAGCGTGGCAGGTGGAAATTGGTAAGCAGCAGGTCGGCCGTCCGAACCTGCCTGCCGCCGGGCCGCAGGAATATGTCGGTCTCCCCCTCCCAGGGCGCCACCTCGCCCGAAGGATCGGCCGCGGTCTCCAGCAGGCGAAGCGCAGTGGTGCCCGCCGCCACCAGCCGGCCCTTGCGCTCCCGGATGCGCGCCGCCGTCTCCTCCGTAATGCGTCCCCATTCGCTGTGCATCCGGTGCCGGGCCGGGTCCTCCGTGCGGACCGGCAGGAAGGTGCCGGCCCCGACATGCAGGGTGACGGCCGCGCGCTCGATGCCGCGCGCCTCCAGTGCCGCCAGCAGCCGGGGGCTGAAATGCAACCCGGCTGTGGGCGCGGCGACCGATCCCGGCTCGCGGGCGAACACGGTCTGGTAGGCGTCCCGGTCGTCCGGGTCGCCGCCCCTCGACCGCTTGATATAGGGCGGCAGCGGCATCGAGCCGTGCGCCTCCAGCGCCGCGTCCAGCGCGGCCCCCTCCGCCGAGAAGGCCAGTGCGACTTCTCCGCCCGCCCGGCGCTCCTCCAGCACCGCTTCGAGCCCGCCGGGGAAGGTAATCCGGTCGCCCTCCCTTAGGCGCCTGCCGGGCCGCGCGAAGGCCAGCCAGCGCTTGTCGTCCAGACGCTTGTGCAGCAGGGCTTCGACCCTGGCCTCCCGGCGTTGTCCGTAAAGCCGGGCGGGGATCACCCGCGTGTCGTTGACGACCATCAGGTCACCGGGCCGGAGCAGTGCCGGCAGGTCGGCGATGTCGCGGTCTGCCAAGCGGTCGCCCACATGCAGCAGCCGCGCCGCGTCGCGCGGCTCCGCCGGATGCTGCGCGATCAGCTCGGAAGGCAGGTCGAAATCGAAATCGCTGGTGCTCAGGGTCACGGCCGCCCGGCTCCGCCAGTGCCGGAGACCATTGCAGGCCGTGCGGAGCCTGTCAAAACGGGCGGGGATTTGAGATAAACATCCCTCGCGGCGGTTTAGCCGGCGCAGGAGCGAACGCATGGCGATCGGATTGAAGGAAGGCCGCAGGATGGCCGCCCAGGCCCGGCGCTGGACTCTGGTCAAGCGGATCCTGCTGCTGGCTGCGGTCATTGCGGTCGGCGTGTTCGCCTACGAGACGGGCGCCACCCGCACGCAATACCGCATCGATCGCATGGAGGAGAGGCTGGCGGCCCAGGATGCCGACATTGCGCGGCTGGAGGCCGAAAAGGCCGAACTCGACAGGCGGCGGCTTGCGGCGGTCCAGGGTGAGAGCGCGCTTCAGGCCCGCTACGACCGCGAGGTGCCGACGGGCGAACGCAAGGCGCTCTTCGAAATGCTTGTGGAGCGGATAAACGCCGGCCTCGACGAGGCCCGGATCGCCTTTCTCCTCAACGAAGCCGGGCCCGAGCCGGAATGCGACCCGGAGCCGGTCACCAAACGGTTCGTGCTTGCGACGCCTCTCCACGACGGCGCCAATGCCTCGGCGCAATTCGCCGAAGGCGCGATCACGGTCACCGGCGAGGGCGCGGCGGAATTGACGGAGGCGGGTCTGCCCGAGGCCTGGTTCGACCCGGCGGCTCCCGTCTCGCTCCGGTTCACGGCCATCGGGGGCGACGCCACGGAGGCGCAGGGCAAGCTGCCGCTCGACCATTCCGTGCGCTTCGCCGGCAACGAATACCGCTTCGCCGCCCGCGCCGGTTCCCGGTCCTTCGTCCAGGTCACCGCGCTCCGCTGTGACTTTCCAGGGTAGCGGAGGGCGCGGGCTCGACTACGGCGCCGGAAGCAGGACGCCCGGATTCATGATGCCGGCCGGA
>MPNF01000099.1 GCA_002238885.1 Alphaproteobacteria bacterium bin95
GCTGCGCTACACGGCGATGCCGGCGCCGGAGCGCCTCAAGGCAGCGTTGGCCGAAGGCGAGGCGCTGCATCCGGGATATGCCGGCGAGATGGACTGCGGGATCAGCAGAGCCTGGCTCAATGTTCCCTTCCAGAAGGGCGGATGGCCGCGCCGCAATCCGGACGCCGCGGCGGCGCTGCGCCGGAGCGACGGCCCGTTCCATTTCGCAGGCGACCAGGTGACGGCGCTGCCCGGCTGGCAGGAAGGTGCCCTGCTCGCCGCCCACGCCGCCGCGCAGTCAATCGACCGCCGGTTCACGGGCAGATGAAACGCGGTCGCGGCAGTGCGCATCGGGAAAGCCGCTGCGCGATCAGGAAAGACCCCGCGGTCAGCATGACCGCAGGGCGGCCGTCCGCCATCTTTGCGCCGACGGCAGCGAGGAAGCAGTCCAGGAACGATCGCTCGATGAGACAGCGCCGTCACTCGAAAATCGAGCGGTTGCAACCGTCATCCCCCAGGCGCCGAACGGTTGCCTCCGAGCGGATACCGCCGATACCGGCTACGTGCTCGGGCTGCCTCGCCACGATCTGTCTCATGCCGACGAACGCGCGCCAGCTTGCCGACGTGCTGGTGGCGGGGATCATGTTGGATGGCGCCCAAAACGCCAAATGCTCACCGTCCGTATTAGGGTATGCAGACTATCCGCAGGCCCGGTTTCGGCTCCAGAATCTCTTCATCGAGCAGCGGAACGCCTGGTGGCGTCTGCACGGCGGCAGGGCCGCGCTCCCACAGCTCTTCATCGGTCGCGTCTTCGGGCGGTAGCGGGTGCGGGCGCATGTCCGCCTGGTAATCCCGCTTCTCTCGTGTCTTCCGTGCCATGCCAGAACTCCCTTCGCCGCCGGGCAGCATGCCACGCCTTGACTCCCGTGCCCATGCGCCGGACCCTTCTCCCCGCGACTGTTGATGCGTCCCGCTCTGTCGGGTCGCCCGCTGAATAGAACAGCCATAACCCGGCAAAGGGGTTGCTCCCTGCGCTTGGCGAATAGGCGGGACTCCATGCTTACGCATCGGCAGTCGCAACGGCCCGGCACCAGCCGCGCCGTGGCAACGCGGGAGAAGCACGATGATCATGCATACCTTGGCCGCTCTGGCGGCCGTTTCCCTGATTCTTGCCGGCTGCGGCCACACGGACAGCGACCTGAAAAAGGAAAGAGACCGGGCGCGCGGCCAGCTCAGCACCGCTGAAGAGAGCCTTGCCTCGGCGAATGCGCGCATTGCGGCGCTTCAGGCCGAACTGGAAGAGGCGAAGGCCGACGCCTCCCCGAACGCGACCGCCCGGATCGCCGAACTGACTATGGCGCTCGACCAGGCGAATTCCACGGCCAACCGCCTTCAAGGAGAACTGGACGCCGCAAACGCTTCGCTTGCCGAGGCCGAGGCGGCGCGGGACAGGGCACAAGCCGCACTGAATGCGGCACTGGCGGATGGAACGTCCGATACCGCCGAACTCTCGCGCCTCAGGTCGGAGCTGGCAACAGCAACATCGGCGTTGACCGCGGCCCGGGCGGCCCTCGCGATGGCGAATGCCGACAAGGTGAACCTCCAAGCCACGATCGACGAACTGCGGGGCCAGGTAGGCGACTTGCAAGACCAGCTCGCCATGATGGACTCCGACCCCGACCCCGACCCCGACCCGGAAATGACGCTGGAAACGACGGGCTCATTCAGCACTGCCAGCAGCTCCATCACGCAGATCGTCAACGGCGTTCGCAGTCAGGTGATCGAGCAATCGATCCAGATCGGCAATTGGGGATACTGGGGCAAGAAGGGCGACGACACCCTGTTCAGGGCACATCTCAGCGCCTCGGGAACGCTGACGAACGGTGTGCCGCGCCAGTCCTTCAGCTCGTCGGTTACCGGCTCGCGAGCCGGCTCCAGTCCCGTTGCAGGCTCAGCGGTATGGACCGGCGGGGTTCGAGGCGTCACCGCCACCTTCACTCGGGTGACGGGCGAGTCGCGCATCGAGGCAGACCTCGGCGCGGCGACGCTTGATGTCGCGTTCACCGCTTTCGACAACGGGCAGGCCGACATGACCTGGGACGGCTTGAGCATGGCCAATGGAGCATTCCGCGACGGCACAAGGCTGGAAGGCGCGTTCTACGGTGCCGAGCATGAAGGCATTGCCGGCAAGTTCAACCGCGACGGCTTGCGTGGCGTGTTCGGCGCCCTGCGCGAGTAGCGAATTGCTCTACAAGGAGCCCCGGCCGCCTTGCCCGCGGCCGCCGCTCTCAACACCCACGACGAAAGGAACGAAAGACGTGGATGAGAAATACGAAGAACGACAAGCGCTTTACCAGCTTGTCGCGGAAATGAGCTTACAACGCTCCGCCATCGGGCTGCTTGTGGTCAGCACCCTGCCTCGACGTGTCGTCGAGACCTATATTGAGGGGCTGGACATCCCCCTTCGGCACGATGCTCCCAAGGAGCTCGTAGAGATTGTTCACCGAGCGGCTGGCGTATTCGCCGATGAACTCACAGAACTCCTCCGGCGGCTCCACGGGGACAAGGACGGAACTGTCGGGTAATGAACTGGACACGATGCGCCTCCCGGCTATGATGTTGCTGGGAGCGTTGTGGACTGCCGCTTCCGCTTGCGACTGCGGCCCTGCATCACCTCCTCCGTGGGTGCAGGGCCGTTCCTCTTAGCACAGTATCTCCAGCGTTTCATCCGAACATCGTCAGCGGCGAAGCGCCTACCAGCATCGGCACCAGAAGCACCTCGACCGCCTCGTGCATGAGGAACGCCGACAAGGCGACGACCGCCAGTGCCATGAGCGCGTTCATGCTGTCTCCCGCGATCCGCAATAGGGACATTCCGGCCCCTCAGGCCAGCGGATGCGGATGAAATACCGCTCGGCCGCCGCGTCGTCGGGAAAGGTGCGAAAGAGCTGGGCGAGGGTGACGCCGCGCCGCTCGGACTTGCTTGGCCCGCTCATGGGCTTCCTCCCTGTCGAGAAGAATAGTGCCCAAGCAGGAGCCGCACGCCAAGAGGCGCAAAACTCATGGACCGTTCCAAGAATCTGTGCTGGGATCGAACCTGACACACAAAGGGCCGGACCCGGCAAGGTCCGACCCAGTGAGTCCCGCTGAAGTTTTTGAGGCCGAAGCGGGAGAGCAGTCGCGCGATGCAACGCGATTGTAGCGTCACCCGGCCTCCGCAACAACAGGAGGCCCACATGCTCGGCCTGAAGCCTATTGGCCCACCGCCACCGAAGATGCCTGGTCTCGAACTGCTGCCCGCGCCCAAGCCTGAGCCGGCCGCGCCGACGCTCGGACTGGCGGACCTGCCACCCTATAGCAAGCCTGAGCCGGCCGCGCCGACGCTCGGACTGGCGGACCTGCCACCCTATAGCAAGCCTGAGCCGGCCGCGCCGACGCTCGGACTGGCGGACCTGCCACCCTATAGAGGGGCGAAATGAGCGATCAGAACGATTGCGCGTCTTGTCGGTTTTGGGAAGAACGCGAGCAGCATCCGAACTACGGGCTTTGTCGCCGCAACCCTCCCATCTTCATCTGCGAAGCAGATCCTTCCGTCACCGTCAGGGATGCAGCGTGGTTGACCACGAGGTGGAACGACTGGTGCGGGAAGTGGAAGCGGCTCAAAGAAAATACGGCATGAAGACGGTGACACTCCAGAACATGGCTCTCGACGCCAGAGAACGCGGAGTTGATGTGCGGGATGGAGAATTCCGCCGTTGCCTCCAGGCAGCGCGGTTCCCTTGGCATGACGGAGGCGGGTGCTGGGCCGTCGAGCACGGGAGCCGCGAGCACGAGGACATGAAATGCGTTCTGGCGGATATCCTCAAATGGAGGAAGCGAGGGCGCAGATAGCACAGCCTCGATCTTGCCCGGCCACCATGCAAACCCCCGGCCGGGCGAGGGCTGGCCCGCAGGGTTTCGTCAGCATGGCCCTGCGGGCCGGTTTCCCTATTTGGGCACTATCCGACATAATCCCCTTCCGACAGGCGATTATATCTTTGATTATGCGTCCAGAAACTAGAATAATCAAGGCGAATCGAACGGAGACAGTCCATGAAGGGCTTAGTTAAAGCCTTCCGCAAGGGTATCACGCTCATCGAGCTGTTCCAGATGTTCCCGGACGATGCGTCCGCTGAACGGTGGCTTGAGGAAGCGCGCTGGGGCGAGGCTGGCAAGCCTGCCTATTGCCCGCATTGCGGTTGTGACGACAAGCTCCGACCTGTCCCGTCCAGGCGCCCGCTCCCCTATTGGTGCGGCTCTTGCAGGCGCAACTACAGCGTCCGCGTCGGGACCGTCATGCACCGCTCGCACATTCCGCTCCAGAAGTGGGTTATTGGCATCTACCTCTGGGCAACCTCGCTCAAATCCGTTTCGTCCATGAAGCTACATCGGGACTTGGGCATTACGCAGAAGTCGGCCTACTTCATGGCCCAGCGGCTCCGGGAAGCATGGTCGGACATGCCGTTCGACACGGAAGGCTTGGTAGAAGCCGACGGAAGCTATTTTGGTGGCGCGCGCAAGAACATGCCGAACTGGAAGCAGAAGGCGCAGACGGGCCGTCGAACGGTCGGCAAGACCGCCGTTGCGGGCATTAAGGACCGGGAGACCGGGCAGGTTTCAGCCCGCGTCACGGACTCGACGAAAGCAGACGACCTGCAACGCTTGGTCCGCAACCATGCCGTGCCGGGCGCGCCGCTCTGTACCGACGAAGCGGGCGTCTACAATGGTATGCCGGAATACGAGCACGAGGCCGTCAATCACTCGGCCAGCGAGTATGTCCAGGAAATGGCGCATATCAGCGGGATCGAAAGCTTCTGGAGCCTACTGAAACGCGGCTATCACGGGACATTCCATCACATATCGGAGAAGCGCCTTCGTCGCTATGTGAACGAATTTGCGACGCGCCATAACCTGCGCCCGCAAGACACCATCGCCATGATGCAGGACACGGTTGCGCGCATGGTCGGCAAGCGGCTGACCTATCGTGGCCTCATCACTGACTAGAGGAGGATCGGACATGGCGCAGAATGCGATGTTGCCACTAATCGAAGCTCAACCGGAGGAGGTAGCTACGGCCCTGTTCCCGCCGCGCCCTGCGGCGGGGAAGGTGCTTCAGGCAGCTATCGAAGCCCGCAATGCTGCATGGCGGGACAACTTGCTCATTCCCCATTGGGTCCGCCCAGAAAAGGTTGACCTTGACCGTTTCTTCACCCGCCCGGCCGTCGCCCGCGATTGCTACGCCTCGTTGCTGGAGATCATGGGGGCGGATCATGCCGACGCGGTGCGCTACAAGTTCGTCGAGCCTGCCGCCGGCGAGGGCGTGTTCTTCGACCTTCTGCCGGAGGACCGCCGCATCGGGATCGAGATTGTTCCCGGTCGCGTCGAGTTCAAGCAAGCGGACTTTCTGTCGTGGCAGCCGCCAGTGAACGGCCACCGCTTCGCCGTCGTCGGCAACCCGCCATTCGGCTATCGCGCATGGCTGGCGCTTGCCTTCGTCAATCACGCGGCAACCTTCGCAGACTATATCGGCTTCATCCTGCCGATGGCATTCCAGAGCGACGGCAAGGGTAGCCCCAAGCATCGCGTCGCCGGCGCGGAACTAGTCGATATGCGCCCGCTTCCCTCCGACGCCTTCGTGACCGCGACAGGGCAGCCAGCAGGCGTCAATGCGCTATGGCAAGTCTGGCGGCGCGGCGTGAACAACCGGCGCCCGGCTCCCGCTTGCGACGGCTGGATAGATCTATTCACCGTCGATCAGCGGCAAGAGCGGCTATGCGGGCAAGAGCGGCTGAATGAAGCAGATTTCTTCCTGCAACGGACCTTCTACAATGAGCCGCCCGCATTGGTCCGCGATTTTTCCGAGGTCCGTTATGTCTGCGGCTACGGCATCGTCATCAAGCGCGACCGGGATGCGGTGATTGCCTGCTTGAACGAAACCGACTGGCGCGAATACAGCAATCTAGCGGCGCACAATTGCCGCCATATCAGCATGTATCACATTCGACGGGCGCTGACGGACGGGGGCTTCGTCGATGCCTGACGCTTTAGCGATACTTGCGGAGGTGCTCGGCAGCTACAGCGATCATCCGAAATGGACGGGATCGCCCTTTGAGAATATCCGGCGCGTCCCCAACACCAAGGTCGGGGATGTCGGGCAAGACTTCGTAGAGAAGCTGTGCCTGCAAATCGGCTTCTCTGTGGCCTTCCCGGAAGATGCCAAAGGGAAGCGAAAGCGGCAAAGCCCATGGGACATGATGATTGAAGGGAAGACCTTCGAGGTAAAGACTGCCTCCGAGGACAAGGGCGGAGCCTTTCAGTTCAATCATGTCCGCTACCACCGCCCTTATGAGGCAGTCCTTTGCATCGGAATAGGGCCGGGCAGCATCTTCATGGGGGCTTGGACCAAGGCTGACATTGTGACCGGGAAAGTAGGGACTCTGGTCTCTATGGAACAAGGGGCCAATGCCTCATACAAGATGAGCAAACGCCCGGATCAACTCCGCCCGATCACTGACTTTGAAGACGCTATCCTAGACTTACTGGCGGCGCTTGATGGATAGTCGTGTATGTGATCGCCTTTTCTTCTATCGCCTATGCCCGCCAGGGGCTCGCTGGAGGGCCTTGGCAAGCACATCACGATCTTTCCAGCGATCAGGCAGGTTCTCTACGATCCAGATCTGCGCCGCCTCTGTCGTGAAACCCATGAGCCTTAGGGTCTCAACGGCTTCAGCCGCGCGTTGGGCTGCGACCCTGCCGGGCGCCACGCGCCCTCGGCCGCTTCCCGGCCCGGATGGCGGTTGCCGAAGTCCGGTGAACGCCTCCGCCGCCCATTTCGACAGCCATGACGGCGGGTCCTCGCCGGTTTCGAGTTGCTCCTGCA
Source organism: Alphaproteobacteria bacterium bin95 (assembly GCA_002238885.1). Taxonomy (GTDB): domain Bacteria; phylum Pseudomonadota; class Alphaproteobacteria; order Bin95; family Bin95; genus Bin95. Next base: position 6,899 of record MPNF01000099.1, read on the forward strand.
ATCGCGCTCTCAGTCCATCCCAGATGTGCCGGTTTTCCGCCGCCCTGAGCACCAGCATCCTCCCGGTCGCGCCGTCGTCCCAATGCAGGCCGGTCCCTGGCCATCCGTCGGTCTCGTCGCCGTCCTCCGGCTGGACGCCAGGCTCATCGCTTGACCTGTTCCTGAACGCCCTGTCGAGAAGAAGGGCGGCGAGACCTTCCGAATCGTCGCCGACCCCGAACCCGTCCTCGATGTAGCGCCGCAGGAAGTCCGCCTGTTCGTCGCTGAGGTCAGGCATGGCCGCGGTGGAACGGGATCACATTGCCGCCGGCCTCACCGCCTTCGCCGGTGACGAACGCGGCCCAGTCGTTCATGAGCTGGCGCCGGCGCTCGAACAGGTCCGACCGGAAATAGGCGCCCTCGACGCCGCCGACGACATGGGCAAGAGCCGCCTCGGCGAGCTCGCGCGGCTGGCCGGTCTCGGCGCACCAGTCGCGAAAGCTGGAGCGGAAGCCGTGAACCGTCGCGCGGTCCGCCAGCCCGTATTTCCGCAACAGCATGGTGAGCGTCACGTCGGATAGCGGACACCCCCGCCTGGTGCTCGACGGGAATACCAGGTCGCTGCCGTCGTCCAGCCGCCGCGCCTCACGAAGCACCTCCAGGGCGGCCTCCGACAGGGGAACGCGATGCTCGACCTTCGCCTTCATGCGGTCGCCCGGGATGGTCCAGGTCCTCGCATCCATGTCGATCTCGCTCCACCTCGCGCCCCGAGCCTCGCCAGAGCGGGCGGCCGTGAGCACCAGGAAGCGGAAGCAGAACTTGGACGCCCAGGACGCCTGCCCCGCAACGAAGCGATCGAGAGCCGCCGGAATGTCCGCGTAGGGCAGGGCGCGGAAATGCGCCTTCACGCGCGGCATGGACGGGAGCGCCCCGTCTATCGCCTCGCCTGCAGCGTTGTGCTCGATGTAGCCGTGCGCCATGCCCCATTTGAGCACCGTGCGGATGCGCTGCCGGACGCGCCGCGCCGTCTCGGGCTTGGTCGTCCAGATCGGCGTGAGAACGGCCAGCACGTCGCGGCGCTCGATCCTGTCGAGCGCCATCTTGCCGATGCGCGGAAAGGCGTTGCGCTCCAGAGTGCCGAGCCATTGCGCCTTGTGGTTGGCGTTCTTCCAGCGAGCCCGGTTTATCTCGTGCGTGAGGCGCGCGGCCTCGGCGAAGGTCGGCATGGCGGCGCGCTTCTTTTCGGCGACCGGGTCGCGTCCATCCGCCACAGCCGCCCGCTGTGCATCGGCGAGCTGCCGCGCCTTGGCGAGAGACACGGCCGGATAGCCGCCGAGCCCGATGTCGCGCCGTCTGCCGTCGATTGTCAGGCGGAGCACCCAGGCCCTGGAGCCTTTCGGTGCGATTTGCAGGTAAAGCCCGCGCCCGTCGCCGTGCATGCCCGGCTTGTCGAGCGCCTTGATCTTCGTCGAGGTCAGCTTGGCCATGTTTCCCTCGCCTGTTGCGGTCCCGGTGATGGATAAATCGATGGGCAAGGGAGGATCGGTCGAAGGGGTCGCTCGAACCTCATGTCCGTCGATTTATCCATCAATTTATCCATCAATTGAGACGGGATTATAAGGGAATGTCCGGGAACAGGCAAGACGACAGGGCAAGAAAAAACCCCCTGTTTCCAGGGGGTTAGAAGAAAGTTCGGGAATATTTGTTCCGGTAGGGTGGTGGAGCCAAGGGGATTTGAACCCCTGACCTCTTGAATGCCATTCAAGCGCTCTCCCAGCTGAGCTATGGCCCCCTATGGTGTCGGCGCGGCGCGCGAACCGGCTTCCGGCGCGCCGGAAGCCGG
>MPNF01000100.1 GCA_002238885.1 Alphaproteobacteria bacterium bin95
TGGAGAACCAGGTCATCACCCGCCCCGACGGCGAGGAGATCGCCTTCGAGGTGGACCCGTTCCGCAAGCACTGCCTGCTGAACGGCCTCGACGATATCGGCATGACCATGGAGCGCGCGAAGAGCATAGACAGCTTCGAATCCGCCGACCGCATAGCTCGCCCCTGGCTCTACGCGGAGTAGTGCGGGGGCGGCGTTTCAGTTCTTTGGAACGCCGGGCCCCAACCCGCTATTGCTGCGAACGGGTCACAAGGCTCGCCCCGGCGCCTTAAGGCGCGCCCTCTCACCCGGGTAAGCCGCGCTCTCTTTTTGACGCCACGAGAAACCGACCTCGAATTCGACGCCGAGGCCCCGTGCCGCCGCCACGAGAGCCCTTAACGAATCGTTCGCGCTTGCGCCCTGAAAGGAAAGGTCGATTTCGGAGAGATAACGATATCCCTCATCGTCCTTGTAGCCGCGCACCATGTTGACGGGGCAGATTCTCTGTACGGCGTCGAAGTCGGAAAGCCGCTCCATGGCCAATTCCAGCATCCGCTTCAGCAACAGATTCCAGTTCGGTTTGTCGATCCGCTGTCCATGCAAGGCAGCATCTGAGAGCTTGGTGTGAGACACGTCCGGCGGCGTTCGCCAATCGAATTCGCGCTCCGGTGCCATTGCCGGCTGCCGGAGAGGCTGGGATGGAGGAATGGGCGTGTCCCGTTCCAGGGCATCCAGGGCCCGGTTCACAACCGTATCGATCGTGTCTACAAGCGGCTGCGCATGAAGTTGGAGGCGTTCGAAGGTTGACTGGTCTATAGGGATTTCCCGCATGTGAAGCTCCTTAACTTAAGTCCATATGATTGTATGGAGCGTATGTAGGATATGTCAAGTCTCGTTTCGCACGCACTATGGGCAAGCGAAAGCGACGCTGCGACAAGTCCTTGCGCATTGTCCGCCTTGGCAATATGTGGAGCGGGGGACAATGACGCCCGAAGCCTTCGGACGGTGAGAAAGGCGGCATAGAGTTCGGCGATTGTCGCCGGCGCTATCTCTGCCGCTGTTCCAGAATCAGGGCCTTCACTTCCTGCAGCCCGGCTCGCATTTCGGTCCGCAGTTCCGCTTGCCCGGCCTTCAATTCCTCCTGCCCGGCCTTCAGCTCCTTCACGTCGACCTGCAGCGCGGCGACCTCGGTTTGCAGCACGGCGATGGCCGCGCTGCTGGCGTGCGTCGGGAAGGCCATCCATCCGAACAGGGCGAGGAAGCCCGCGGCGAATACGCCGACCAGGGTGGTCGCTAAAGGGTGAAAGCCCTGGCCGGAGCGCCGCCCGTCGGCGATCAGTCGGCGGAATTCCTGTATTTCGGCGGCGCTGAGCGTCGCGTCGGAACTGTCGGCGGCCACGGGCGGCCTCCTGTCGAAGTCAACGGGATTATGGCGTTCCGGGCCGCCGTCGGCAAGGATTACCCGGCTCTACACGCCCTCAAGATCGAGCGGCAGGCCTGTGTAATTTTCGGCGAGGCTGTGGCGGGCGGCGTCGGAGCCGAGCAGATATTCGAGCTCGGCGCCCTGCAGGCGGCGCTCGAATTCGTCATGCGCCGGGTCGCGGTGCAGCAGGCGCGTCATCCACATGGAGAAGCGCTGCACCTTCCAGACGCGCGCAAGGCAGGTTTCCGAATAGGCGGCGAGGCCCGCCTCGTCGCCTTCCCGGTAGTAATGGACGAGCGCCCGGGCCAGCGCCACCACATCGGCGAAGGCCAGGTTCATGCCCTTCGCGCCTGTCGGCGGCACGATGTGGGCGGCGTCGCCCGCGAGGAAGAGCCGCCCGTAGCGCATCGGCTCGGCCACGAAGGCGCGCATCGGGGTCACCGACTTGAGCCGTAGCGGCCCCCGGTTCAGCCTGACGGCGAGGCGCCGGTCGAGTTCGTCCCAGAGCTCGTCGGCCGTCCACTTTTCCGGGTCCTCGTCCGCCCGGCATTGCACATAGGCGCGCGTCAGCTCGGGCGAGCGCATGCTGAACAGCGCGAATCCGGCCTCGTGGCGAGCATAGACGAGTTCGTCCTGGAAGGGCGGCGCCTCGCCGAGCAGGCCGAGCCAGGCATAGGGGAACTCGCGGTGGAAGAGCGTCAGCGCGTCGGGCGGGATCGCAGCGCGCGAGACGCCGTGATAGCCGTCGCAGCCGGCGATGAAGTCACAGGCGATTGTGCCACCCGGCCAGACGAGGCACGGCTCCGGCCCGCCGATGCCTCCGAGCCCGACGCCCTCGACCTCGAAGCGCAGGTCGCCCCCGGCCTCCAGACGCGCCGCCACCAGGTCCTTCACCACCTCATGCTGGGCATAGACGGTGACGCCCTTGCCGCCGGTGATGTCCATGAAGTCGATATGGTGACGTCGCCCGCCGGTCGAAATCTCGATACCTCGATGGCGGAGCGCCAGTTTCGCCATCCGCGCGCCGAGGCCCGTGCGGTTGAGCAGGTCCACGCTACCCTGTTCCAGCAGGCCGGCGCGCACCCGCGCCTCGATCCAGTCGCGCGAGCGGCGCTCCAGAATGACGCTTTCGATGCCGGCGCGAGCGAGCAGGTGGGAGAGCATCAGACCGGCAGGGCCGGCGCCGACGATCCCGACTTGCGTGCGCTCCACGGCCGCTATTCGCCCGGCGCCGCCCGAACCGTTGCGGCGGCGTCCGCCTTCGCGTCTGCCGGCAGCTTCATCGCCGCCAGCACCACCACCACCGCCACCGCCGCCATCGCATAGAACAGGAGCGCGAAATCGCCGGTGTAGTCGAACCCGAGTCCCAGCAGGGGCAGCGCCACGACACCGCTGCCGAGCGAGAGCGCAAACCGGATGCCGTAGGCCGTCGAAAGCCACTGCTCCGGCATGTAGCGCGCGAACAGCAGGTCCGAGATCGGCTGGTTGCCGACAACGATTGCGGTGGCGAGGGTGAAGACCGCGACCATCGGCATGTCATAGGCGAAAGCCGCGGCTGCGAGGGCGGGCGGCAGGCCCGCATAGACGGCGATGAAGAGCCGGCGCAGCGGGAAGCGGTCGGCCAGCTCGCCGCCAATCAACTGCGCCAGCCCGCTGACCACGAGAATGCCCGACGCCGTCGCCGAAAGCAGGAAGATGTCGTCGCCGAACGTGGTGACGCGATGGTTGACGATCTTCGGCACGCCGTTGGTAAGCGCCTGGAAGATCAGCCCCGTGGCCACGGTGATGATGCCGAGGATGACCATGGCACGCACGAAATCGCGCCGTTCCGCTTCCGGCTGCGACCGCCACGTCTCCATGAGCGCCGCGCGCCCCAGTTGCGGAGCCGGCGTCCGGGCCCGCGTCGACCTGCGCAGCGGCAGGCTTTCCCTGAACCGCATATGGAAAACGATGCCAAGCAGGATCGCCACCAGGCCCGGCACGATGAACACCGCCCGCCAGCCGCCGACAGCCAGCAGGCCGCTCATGATGATCGGCGTGACCGCCATGCCGGCGCTGCCGAACACGCCGTTAATGCCGAGCAGACGCCCGCGGCGGTCGCCCGCGCCGCGCACGATCAGCGGGATGCCGACCGGGTGGTAGATCGAGGCGAAAATGCCGACAAGGAACAGGCCGGCGCCCAGCATGACCGGACCGTCCGCGAAGCCGGTCAATACGGAGGAGACCCCGATGCCGACGAAATACACCGTCATCATGCCGGGTCCGGACCAGCGGTCGGCGAGCCAGCCGGCGAGCGGGCTGCCGAGCCCGAACATGATGGTAGCCGGCGTGAACAGGAGCGCCAGTTCGCCGTAGGTCAGCCCCCAGAAAGGCGCGACCGTGAAGCCGATCACGGCCATGAACATCAGCATGAAGATATGGTCGATGCTGTGGCCGACGCAGAGGAAGAGAAAGGGGCCGGTTCTCATCGCGTCTCCTGCGCCTCCTGAGCCAGCACCTCCTCCTGCACCCAGGAAAGAAACTCCGCATCGCCGCCGGAGATCGGCAGCGCCACGACGCAGGGGCTGTCATAGCTGTGCGCCTCGCGCACCCGGCTCGCAGCCGCCTCTACCCGGTCCTCCACGGTCTTCGCCACCAGCACGACCTCGCCCTCCTCCTGCACCGCGCCTTCCCAGCGATAGACGGAAGTGGCCGCGCCCAGCACGTTGGCGCAGGCGGCCAGCCGCTCGCCCACCAGCATGCGCGCGAGCGCCAGCGCTTCTTCGCGGTCGCCGGCCGTCATGTAGAGGAGGCAGGGGCGGGACATGGCGGCCTTCATGTCACGAGACCGCGCAGGTTGGCAATGCCGAGCGCGAGCAGGCCCGCTATGACGAGCGTGCGGAACCGCCCGACCGGCATGGACTCACGCAGCCTGCCGCCCGCAACGAGACCGGCAAGCGCCGGCAGGAAAGCCGCGGCCGAAAGCGCCCACTCCCCGGCGGTCGCGAGCAGGCCGTGGCCGGCAAGCGCCACCGCAAGCGTGGACGAACCGGCAAGCAGGGTCCAGCCGAGCAGGCCGACCATGGCGCCCGGCTCCATGCGCAGCGCGAGCAGATAGACGCCGAGTTGCGGGCCGAACACGCCGGTTACGCCGCCCACGGCGCCGACCGCCGTGCCGACCAGAGGTGTGACGGCCGGCTCCAGGCGCTCCGGCAGGCGGGGTTCCCAGCGTGTCCAGGAAACTACGACATAGCCGATGACGATGAGGCCGACGACCGCGTTCAGCAGGTCCGGGTCTCCCTCGGCAATGAAGCCGGACGCGATCCAGATAGCCGCCATCAGCGGCAGGACGAGGCTCAGCAACTGCCTGAGGCCCGGCCGGTTGCGCCAGGTCGCCCAGACCTGCCAGACATTCGCGGCGATGAGCGACACCGCGATGAGCGGCAGCGCCTCGCGGAGCGGCATGACGATGGCGAGCACGGAGATCATGACGAGCGGCATGCCGAGCCCGATGGCGCCCTTGATGAGACCGCCGAGGAACAGGCCGGCGATGGCGACGGCAAGCGTTAGCGGCTCCATGGATACTCTCTCCGGGAGCCGGCCCGGCGCCTGGTCGGAGCGGCAGGATTCGAACCTGCGACCCCCACACCCCCAGTGTGATGCGCTACCAGACTGCGCTACGCTCCGACACCGCCAACATACCCGCCCCGCCGCTCCGCGCGCAAGGCATCGGCGAGGCAGGAAAGAAGGGTCGCGCGAATGGACGCCGGGAGAGCGGGCGCGGCGTTCCCGTCCGGAGTCCGCGGGATTGCAGCCGGGAAACATGTCATGAACCGGTCATGTCTTGCCATGAGGCCCCGTGCTTCCGCCAGCCGCTTTTGACACGCCTCTCAGGCTCCTTCGTCCTCCGGAATCGAAAAGGCGGCTTCCGAAGCCGCCTTTCCTCTGCTCTCAGTTTACCACGCCCTTCCGTACATCAAGTTCCCGGTGCGCGCCTTCCCGTGCGATGCGGCCTGCTGCACTCCGATTCCGCTCGCTCCGGCCTCACCATCCCCGCGTGACCGAGGACACGGCCATGCCGATGGCGGCCTGGACCGGTTCGACGATCGGCATGCCGAGGGCCTGGGCCAGCGCGGGGCGCTGGTCGGCCATGCCGGCGCAGCCGAGCACCAGCACATCCGCGCCGTCCCGGTCGCGCAGTTCGCGGCCGGTCTCCAGCAGGCGGGCGCGGGTGCGCACCGGGTCCGCCAACTCGACCACTTCGAGGTCCACCGGCCGGTCGCCGGCGAACCGCGCATCGAGGCCCATCTGGCGGACATAGCGAAGGTGGCGCGGCACCGAGCGCGCAAGGATGGCGAGCACACCGACCCGTTCGCCGAGCGTGAGCGCCGTCAGCAGACCCGCCTCGGCGATGCCGACCACGGGCTTGCCGGTATCCTCGCGCAGGACATGCAGGCCGGGGTCCGAAAAGCACGCGAGCACCAGCGCGTCCGCACCGCTTTCCGACGCCATCTCGCGCAATTGCGGTACGACCCCGTCGGCATCGCCCTGGCTCTGGATGCCGGGAGGGCCGGCGCGGTTGGTCGCCGCCCGGATTTCCGGCCCGCCCGCTACCCGGAAGGGCTCTGCCGCCCGGTCGATGGCCTCCGTCACGGCCTCGGTGCTGTTCGGATTGACGACGAGAATCTCAGCCATGATTTCACCCTATACCGGTTCAGGCCTTTCTGTCGCGCTAAACGGAGAAGCGCCCGGTCGGGGGGAGACCGGGCGCTTCAGGGCGTCGAAGACTGCGGGACGAGAGGGGGAGTCCCAACGCGGCGAAAAAGCCGCATGCAGCCTTTGGGTACGAAAATAGGACGGATTGTCGCGCCTGACAAGTCCGGAAATGCGAATTCGGCAAAAAAAGTCAGTCTCCAGCAAGCATCTCGCACACAAGCAAGGCGCAGCGCGGCGGGTCCTCGAAAGGCACCAGATGGCCCGCGCCCGAAAATGTCGCCAACCGTCCGTTCGGCACCCGGGCGGCGCAGGCGGCCTGCACTGTCGCCGCCCAGCTCGGATTGCCGGATTCGCCGCCGTCCACGCTGGCCACGAAAGTCACAGGGCGGGCGATGCGGGCAAGCCCCTCGAAAGTCGAGGGATCGAGCGCCGCCTCGTAATTGTGCGCTTCCAGCGGCCCGGGACAGGCAAGCTGCCAGTCGCCGTCGCCCGTCGGATGCAGCGAACCCCGGCAATGGCCCGCCAGCGCCTCGGGCTCGAAGCCTTCATAAGCGGTGCGCCCGGCGAGCGCCTGGCGAAAGGCCTCGGGATCGGCCCAGCGCGGCCGGCGCCTGAGCGCCATGCCGGAAAGCTCCAGCGACGCCGTCTCGGAATGGCCTCTCGCCGGATGGTCGAGAGGCGGCGAGCCGGGCGGCTCGAAGGCGGTGAAGGCCTCCCAGGGCTCGCGCCCGAAGACGCCGGCAAGCCTGAGCCCGGCCACGCCGCAAAAGCTGTGCGAGGCATAGAAGAGCGGCGCTCCGTCGGCATCCGCCCGGACCGCCCGGCAGACGAGGTCGAGGTCGGCGGCATAGCGGTCGAAACCGGGCTTGTCGTCCGGCAGGCCGGATCCGCCATGTCCGCGCGCATCGTAGGCGTAAACGCGGAAGTTGCTCGCGAGCAGGCGCAGCAGCGGCGCGTAGCCTCCCGCAGGGAAACCGTTGGCGTGGCCCCATAGCAGGGCGGGCGCACCGTCCTTCCCCTCCCGCAGCCGGTAGAGACTCAGCTCAAGGCCGTCATCCGCAGCGACGACCGACCTTTCGGCGAACGGTTCGGGAAGCGACGGCGGTCGTGCCGCCCCGCCCGTCATGCCGCTCGCACGGCCCCGACACCCAGCATATGGGCCTCCACCGCCTCTCCGAAGGCGGCGAAGATGGCGCGCGCGAACGCATTGGTCTGGTAAAGCGTCTCCGGGTGCCACTGGACGCCGAGGCAGAAGGCGCCGGCCGGGCGCGAAATCGCCTCGACCACCCCGTCGGGCGAAACGGCCTCGACCATGAACCCGTCGGCCACCCGGTCCAGGCCTTCGGCATGGAGGGAGTTCACCATTTCGATGCTTCGGCCCTCGGCGATACGGCGCAGGAGGCCTCCTTCCGCCAGCATCACGGAATGGCGCAGCGCTGCCCGGCCGCCCATCGGCCGGGTCTTCACGGAGCGGTGGTCCTGGCAGCCCGGCACCTTGTGGACGAACTGGTGGAGCGTGCCGCCGAACGCCACATTGAGTTCCTGGATGCCCCGGCAGATCGCCAGCAACGGCACGCCCTGGCGGGCGGCCTCCCGGAGCACGGGCAGGGTGGTGGCATCGCGTCCGGGGTCGAAGTTCGTGTTCTCGGGGTCGATTTCCTGGCCGTAGAGATGCGGCTGGACATTGGACGGGCTGCCGGTGGTGACGATGCCGTCGAAGCGCGAGACCAGATCCGGAATGTCGATATGCTCGCCGACCGGCGGGATCAGCAGGGGCGCAGCGCCGACGACCTCCACCATGACTTCGGCGAAACGCGAATGCACCGAATGGACCGGAAAGTTATGGAAGGTCTTTGTACAGGCCGAAATTCCGACCAAAGGCATCGTCACGATATTGGGCTCCACCAACGTCGAATCGCGGGACTATAACAGAAGCACGCCATTGCCAAGGACTATCGTGCCCTTGGATGGGCGGCGCGGAACACCTTTTCGAGGTGGGCGACATCGACGGAGGTGTATCGCTGCGTGGTCGCCAGCGAGGCGTGGCCCAGCAGTTCCTGGATGCTGCGCAGGTCCGCGCCGGCGCCCAGCAAGTGGGTGGCGAAACTGTGGCGCAGCGCGTGCGGCGTGGTGCTTTCCGGCAGGTTCAGCCGGGCGCGCAGCCGCCGGAGCCTGAGTTGCGCGACGCCCGCCTGCAGGCGCCCGCCGCGCGCGCCGAGGAAGAACGGCCCGCGGGGCAGTAGCGGATGGGGACAGGTCTTCCGGTATGCGGATGCCGCCTCGCGCACGGCCGGCAGCAGCGGGACGACCCGCTCCTTCCGCCCCTTGCCGATGACCCGCAGGGTGTCGCCGGTGCCGAACGCGCCCGTGTCGAGCGCGAGCGCCTCGCCGATCCGAAGCCCGGCCCCGTACAGGAGCGAAAACAGCGCCAGGTCGCGGCGGTCCTGCCAGTCCTCGCCCGGCGCGGCGAGCAGGCGGTCGGTCTCGTCGTGCGCGAGCGCCTTCGGCACCGGGCGCGGCAGTTTCGGCGTGCGGATGCCGGTGAGCGCCGCCG